>NZ_QSFY01000005.1:0-75091 GCF_003467965.1 Collinsella sp. AM42-18AC | reverse complement strand
CGCGGCGGCCGTGGCGGCTTTGGCGACCGTGGCGGCGACCGCGGCGGTCGCGGCGGCTTTGGCGGCAACCGTGGTGGCTTTGGCGACCGTGGCGGCAACCGTGGCGGCTTCGGCGGCAACCGTGGCGGCGACCGCGGCGGTCGCGGTGGTGATCGCGGCGGCCGCAACGGTGGCGGCTTCCGCGGCAACCGCTTCTAATTGGGTTGCGCGGTTTTACCAAACCGCGCAACTGCTCGACGCTGCGCGCCCACCAGAGCGACAACTTGTCATTCAAAGAGGACGGCATGACCAGAAGGTCTATGCCGTCCTCTTTTCATGCCAATTTGTTCGCTCTGGTGGGCGCTCGCTTTCGTTGCCGAAACATCGACATTGCCTTGGTCGAAACCTGCCAAAAAGGGACAGGTTTATTTTGGTCGGTTTTATCTGGGCAAACGTGGTCATCTATCGCAATGTAGTCGTTGGGGACGTTCTTGTTTGAGTAGTCGTTTAAGAACGTCCCCAACGACTACATAGTATGAGAGTGGATAATCTCCTGGTATGAGCCCATATTCATGCTCAAGGTGGGGGATTATCCACTCTCGTTTCTGTTCTTCCTACATTTGTAGGAGCAGTTCGTGGAGGCGGGTGTCTTCGTCGAGTTCGGGGTGGAAGGTTACGCCGAGCTGGTTGCCTTGGCGGGCGGCGACGATGCGCCCGTCGACTTTCGCTAAGGCCTTGGCGTCGCCGTGGACCTCGACGATGCGGGGCGCACGGATAAACGTCAGCGGCACCTCACCGTCGATGCCGGCTACCTGCCCCTTGGTTCGAAAGCTGCCGAGCTGTCTGCCGTAAGCATTGCGCTCAACGAGCACATCCATGGTTGCCAAGCGCGGCGTCCCCTTATCGTCGTGGGCGGCAAGATCGCGCGCCAACAGAATCAAGCCGGCGCAGGTGCCCAGGACGGGCATGCCCTCAACAATGCGGGTGCGAAGCTCATCGAGCATACCAAGCTCGGCAAGTAACTTGCCCTGAACGGTGGACTCGCCGCCGGGGAGGACCAGGCGGTCAAAGTTCTGCTGCAAATCGGCCGCCTGCCTCATCTCGATACAACGTGCGCCCAGCTCGGACAGTCTTGCCTCGTGCTCGGCAAAAGCGCCCTGGACCGCCAGCACGGCGACCGTTTGGTCTGCATAATCGCTCATGTGCGATCCTTTCTGCTGGACTAGCGCCCGCGCTCCTCCATGATGATCTCGATTTCGTCGGCGTTGATGCCCACCATGGCCTCGCCCAGGTCCTCCGAAAGCTCGGCGATGAGCTTGGCGTCGGTGAAGTTTGCCACGGCCTTGACGATGGCGGCGGCGCGCTTGGCGGGGTCGCCGCTCTTAAAGATGCCCGAGCCAACAAAGACGCCCTCGGCGCCCAGCTGCATCATCAGCGCGGCGTCGGCGGGGGTCGCGACTCCGCCGGCGGCAAAGTTTACGACGGGGAGCTTGCCCGTGGCATGGACCTCGCGCACCAGCTCGACCGGAACCTGCAGCTGCTTGGCTGCCTCAAAGAGCTCGTCGTCGCGCAGGGCAACAACGTCGCGGATCTGCTTTTGGATCTTGCGCATATGGCGCACGGCCTGAACGACGTCGCCCGTGCCCGGCTCGCCCTTGGTGCGAATCATCGTGGCGCCCTCGGCAACACGGCGCAGTGCCTCGCCCAGATCGCGGGCGCCGCAGACAAACGGCACGTCAAACTGGGTCTTGTCGATGTGGTAGACATCATCGGCGGGGGAGAGGACCTCGGATTCGTCGATGTAGTCGATTTCGATGGCCTGCAGGATCTGCGCCTCGACAATGTGGCCGATGCGGCACTTGGCCATAACAGGGATGGAGACGGCCTCCTGGATGCCCTTGATCATCTTGGGATCACTCATGCGCGAGACGCCGCCTGCGGCGCGGATGTCGGCCGGGATGCGCTCGAGCGCCATGACGGCGCAGGCGCCCGCCTCTTCGGCGATGCGTGCCTGCTCGGGCGTGGTGACGTCCATGATGACGCCGCCCTTGAGCATCTGCGCGAGCTCGCGGTTGAGTTTAACGCGATCGGCCTTGCTGGTCTGTTCTGCCATGGTTGCTCCCTTGGTTGGCATGTGCATTGCTTGACGGAACATCCTATCGGGGAGCTGGGTATGGCGAAATACTCAGTTTTCGAGATAATAACAAGGTCAGAGTAATATCAGATTGAATGACTCGATAAGGTCAGGTGACAAACTCATGCTTGACTATAATTTGGAAAACCGCGGCGAAGCATCGCTCTATGAGTATGTTTACCAGCAAATTCGAGATGATATCGTTGCTGGACGCATTGCGGCGGGGGAGCATCTTCCGTCTAAGCGCGCCTTTGCGAGTCATCTGGGTATCAGTGTCATTACCATCGAGAATGCATATAGCCAGTTACTCGCTGAGGGCTATATTTGCTCAATGCCACGTCGTGGCTACTACGCTTGCGAGCTTCCGGATGCACCGGTTTTGGCTTCGGCTGCGGAGGGCATCGACCGAGATGCCGTCTCTGTGGGCCCCATCGTGCATGATGTCAACGGACAGGTCGAGCGATTCGATGCGCTTTCTCCTTCTGCTTTGGAGGCGGCGCGGCTTTGGCAAAGCGCGCTACGGGCGACGCTGGCATCCGAAGATGAGCGCGAAATCTTTTCGCCCGCACCGGCGCAGGGCACTGCTCGGCTACGACGCGCAATTGCTCGCCATCTGCGCGGGATAAGGGGTATGAATGTCGACCCCAACAACATTGTTATCGGTGCGGGCGCCCAGCTGCTCGATACCATGTTGGTTCAGTTGCTTGGAGCCGACAAGGTGTATGCCGTTGAGGATCCGGGCTATTTGCGCCTGACGCGCATCTATCAGGCTATGGGCTGCCAAGTACGACATATCCCGTTGGATGACGACGGCGTGGACCTGAGCGCTCTGCAGAAAACCGGGGCGGATGTCCTTCACCTGATGCCGTCTCACCAATATCCGACCGGCCTTGTGACGAGCATTGCGCGTCGCTATGCCCTGCTGAGCTGGGCCGCCGAGCAGCCGGACCGGTATCTCATCGAAGATGACTTTGATTGTGAGTTTCGCCTTGCCGGCAAGCCGATTCCCGCGCTCGCGTCGATCGATGCCGCCCAATCGGTCATCTACACCAACACCTTTTCAAAAAGTCTGTCGTCGGCCCTGCGTTTGGCGTATATGGTCCTGCCTGATGAGCTGATGGAACGGTTTAGGCGCAACCTTGGTTTTTACGCCTCGTCGGTGAGTTCTGTTGACCAGGTCGCTTTGGCTCGCTTGCTGGAATCGGGTGATTACGAGCGACATGTGAACCGCGTGCGCGTTCGAGCTCGCGAGGCGCGTGATGGCCTGACGGCGCTTGTGCGAAAGGCGTTTCCGGCAGGGGAAGTCTCGATCGAGCATGCAGACGCGGGCCTTTACTGTATCGTGGTTGCGGAGCGTGGAATGGGCGGAAGCACTTTTGCACGGGCCCTCACGCGCTCGAGCATCCCTTTTATCGATATCGGTGACTGTTTTTGGTGTGCCGATGGCGCATCTGTCCCTGAAAACTCAACTCAAATTCTTGTTCAGTATGACGATCTGAGTCCAAAAGTACTAACTACCTTGGAATTGCAGCTAATGGGGGGCACTCTGCAACCTAAGTGAGTAGACTTTTAGCACTTTGGCGACCAGGCAGTTTTGTAGCAAGCTATCTACCTGCGATTTTGTGAAGCAGTTTAGTCGGTCTGCTCGGCGGGTCCTAAATAGTCTACTCACTTGCCGCGCAAGGCTTCCGCATGAGAAAAGAAGCGGGGTTTTCAACAACGCTCCGTCCAGCTCTCGGCAAGCTTTTGGCCAGTTGGGGAGGGCTGTTGAAAACTTGGCAGTCCGTTCGGCGCCATTTTTGGTGCGTTCGCGCCAATGCGTGAC
Organism: Collinsella sp. AM42-18AC; assembly: GCF_003467965.1. NCBI lineage: Bacteria > Bacillati > Actinomycetota > Coriobacteriia > Coriobacteriales > Coriobacteriaceae > Collinsella > Collinsella sp. AM42-18AC. The sequence continues at coordinate 71,153 of NZ_QSFY01000005.1, read as the reverse complement.
TGACTGGGTTGAAATTCGTGTTTTCCTGTGCCTATGAAGGATCTACTTTGTGACATATCAGCTTTTAGGTACTGGCGTTTGCCTCCTCAAGTCCGCGCTTTGTGTCCGCCGCTTCCACGACCGGAAGAAGACCGGCAGCGATATGATCTCGCCCGCAACCCGACGGCTGCGGTCGCGCTCGGTTTTCCGTTGTATACATTGGTTCGGACGAGAAACAAACGGACTTGTCCTGCCAGCATTAGGCAGCGGCTGTTTCTTGGTGAGCTTCCCAGGGAATCCGTGCTGGAAACGGAGCATGGGGTTTTGATTACGTCTCCTCTACTGACGGCATTCATCATGTTGCGGCATCTGACGGATCTTCAGCTTCTTTTGGTATTGGCGGAGATGTGTGGCTTGTTTGCGGTGTGTGCCCTGCCGGCGGCACTTGAGGCGGAGCTTTCGCGTGCAATTGATTCGGGCGCGATTTCGACAACGTTCGGTTGGGTGCGCTGCCCGTCGGAGGACGGCACCGCCTCAAATTTATGGCGTCGAGACGCTTTGGTTTTGGGCGGAGACCTTGACCGTTTTTGTTCAGATGTTTGCGGGATGCGTTACGGCAATAGATTTATAGCGGTATCGCAACTCGTTCCATTGGGCGCCGCGTCGCCTTTTGAGGTCGAGGCGTATTTGCTACTTGCACTGCCGCGATCCCTGGGAGGCGAAGGTTTTTGCGGCATAGAGCTCAATGTTGAAGTGATGCTAAGCACAAGTGCTCGAGCGATTGTGGGAAAGTCCCGTGTATATATCGACCTACTTCTTTCTTCGCTGGACGGCAGGCGACAGGTGGCCATTGAATGTCAGGGAAAGGCCTCGCACGGACGCGCAGGGGATGGCTTGCGTGACGCTGACCGCATGACGGCCCTTCAGGCCATGGGCTACGATGTACTTCTCCTGACACACAGACAGATATCCGATGAGGGTAGATTCCACGAGATCGTTAAGGCCGTATGCAGGATGCTCGATGCTGAATATCGTGATAAAAGCTCAGATGAGCAAAGGGCTGAGACATTACTCCGGTCTGAACTATTCGTTGACTGGACAAAATTGGGAGTAATTGACGGAAAGATGCCCGTTAGACACAAAGCAGCTCGATCGTGGACGGCTGCGGTTCTAAGTGAGTAGGCTTTTGGCACTTTGGCGACCAGGCCGTTTTGAAACAAGTCATTTACCTGCGACTTTATAAAGCAATACGGATGGTCTGCTCGGCAAGTTCCAAAAAGTCTACTCACTTAGTTTTTGACGAGAGACCGATGCCGAAGATAGCTCTATTTCAGGGCGTTAACGAGTCCTCGAGACACAAAAAGGCCCGAACCAATACGGTCCGGGCCTCATCGAGCTAGAGATTGTCTCTCAGGCGTCTGGCTTAGCCAAAGTAGCGCTTGAGCAGGCCGGCGAAAGCCTTGCCGTGGCGGGCCTCGTCGCGAGCCATCTCGTGCACGGTGTCGTGGATGGCATCGAGACCAGCGGCCTTGGCGCGCTTGGCAAGATCGGTCTTGCCGGCGGTGGCGCCGTTCTCGGCCTCAACGCGCATCTCGAGGTTCTTCTTGGTGGAGTCGGTCACGACCTCGCCCAGGAGCTCAGCGAACTTGGCGGCATGCTCGGCCTCCTCGTGGGCAGCCTTCTCCCAGTACAGACCGATCTCGGGATAGCCCTCGCGATGAGCGACGCGAGCCATGGCCAGGTACATACCGACCTCGGAGCACTCGCCCTCAAAGTTGGCGCGCAGGTCGGCAACGATGTCCTCGGAGACGCCCTCCATCTTGGCGACGCCCACGACGTGCTCAGCAGCCCACTCGAGCTGGCCCTCCTCCTGCTTCAGGAAACGAGAACCGGGAACGCCGCACTGGGGGCACTTAAAATCCTCGGGCAGCTGGTCGCCGTCGAACTCTTCCACATAACCGCAAACGGGGCAAACAAACTTCATGATTCGATCCTTTCGATCGATGGCGATTGCGCGCTCGTCCGGTCCCGTAAGGGCCCTCTCCGGACGTGCGTCTTGACGGGTTCTATTATCCATAAATGCAACCAAATGTGAAGCCTATTAGGAATGATTTTTAATAAAACAATTTTGAGATATGAAGATGTTGATTGATTAACGATTGCTAAACCTCGTGCGACCTCCGATGAGTACAATCGGTCGAGCAAATGTTGACCTATCAACAAATAAAGGAGTTTCCTTTATGCATCTAGCCCGTCGTGCCTGGTGTCGAACATATCAGACGGTTTTTCGCATTGCATTGCCGATCCTGCCCTATACCGAGCCGCGCATTTTGGAGCATGCCGAGGATGTGCCCGCGGTGCTTCAAAAGCGCTCGATCCAGAAGGTCCTTATCGTGACGGACCCTGGTATTGCACGTTTGGGGCTCACGGCATCACTCGAGCGTGCGCTTACGGCTCAGGGGGTTGGCGTTGCGGTCTATGCCGAAACGCGTGCGAACCCCACGGTCTCGAATGTGGAGGAGGCGGCGTCCCTGTATCGAGAGAGCGCCTGCCAGGCCATTATCGGTTTTGGCGGAGGATCGGCCATGGACTGCGCCAAGGGCGTGGGTGCACGCATCACGCAGCCAAGCAAGCCCATCAACAAGATGCGCGGCCTGCTGCGGATTCATCGTCGCCTGCCGCTGCTCATCGCCGTTCCCACCACGGCAGGCACGGGAAGCGAGGTCACGCTTGCGGCGGTAATTACCGATGACGAGACGCATTACAAGTACCCTATTAACGACTTTGTGCTTATCCCGCGCTTTGCGGTGCACGACCCCGAGTTTACGCGCGGTCTGCCCGCCTCCATTACGGGGCAGACGGGCATGGACGCCCTGACGCATGCCGTCGAGGCCTTTATCGGGCGAAGCACTACGCCCTATACGCGCAAGATGGCGCGACAGGCGGTGCAGCTCATCCATGACAATTTGCTCGAGGCCTATGAGCATGGTGATGACATGCGCGCTCGTCGCAATATGCTTTCGGCGGCGTATAAGGCGGGCGTTGCGTTTACCCGCTCCTATGTCGGATATGTGCATGCCATCGCGCACAGTCTGGGCGGCCGATACGGAGTTCCGCACGGTTTGGCCAACGCGATCATCCTGCCGCACATGCTTCGCGCTTATGGTGACGCCGCCGCCCCCAAGCTTGCCGATCTTGCTCGCATGGCGAGCATTGCGCCGGCTACCGCGCAGGACAGCCTGGCGGCCGAGGCCTTTATCGATTGGGTTGACCGCATGAACGAGGCCCTGGGAATCCCCAAATATGTCTCGGGTATTCGCCGCTCCGATATTCCGCAAATGGCGGCCCATGCCGATGCCGAGGCCAATCCGCTATACCCCGTTCCACTTTTGATGGACCGTTTGGAGCTCGAGCGTATGTACGAGGTCGTTGCGGGTGGTATGTTTGAGGACGAGAACTAGGAGGGTCCATGAACACCGAGGAAATTGCGCGCATCGTCGGCGACCAGCGCGCCTACTTTAAGACGCACGCCACGTTTGATGTCGATGCTCGGCGTCGTGCGCTCGTGAGTTTACGCGATGCGGTACGGGCCCACGAGGCCGATATTGCCCATGCGCTCAAGACCGATTTGGGAAAGTCACATGACGAGGCGTATATGTGCGAGATCGGCACCTCGCTTTCCGAGATTCGACATCAGATTGCGCATGTGGCTCGATGGAGTCGCCCGCGTCTGCGTCCGTGTGACCTCGCCAACGCCGTGAGCGTGTGCAAAACGCAAGCCGTGCCCTATGGCGTCACGCTGATCATGGCTCCTTGGAACTACCCGTTTTTGCTGACGCTCGAGCCACTCGCCGGCGCCCTTGCCGCGGGCAATACCGTGGTCATCAAGCCGAGCGCCTATGCTCCGGCATCGAGCGCGGTGCTCAGGCGGATTTGCGAGGAAGCATTTGATCCGTGCCTGGTGACGGTCGTCGAAGGCGGGCGCGCCGAGAATGAGGCGCTGCTCGACGAGTGCTGGGACAAGATCTTCTTTACCGGTAGCGTTCCGGTCGGCAAGCTCGTCATGGAGCGCGCGAGCAAAAACCTCACGCCCGTGACGCTTGAGCTGGGCGGAAAGAGTCCCTGCATCGTGGATGCGACGGCAAACTTGAAGGTCGCGGCACGACGTATCGCCTTTGGTAAATGGCTCAACGTGGGGCAGACCTGCGTGGCGCCCGACTACCTGCTGGTCGATACGCGCGTGCACGATGAGCTGTTGGGCCTCATCAAGGAGGAGGTCCGTCGCATGTTTGGCGAGCACCCGCTCGACAACGAGGACTACGGTCATATTGTCAACACCAAGCATTTCGCGCGCGTACGCGGGCTGATCGACCCCGATAAGGTTGTGCTGGGAGGAACGGCGCGCGAGTCGTCGCTCAAGATTGAGCCGACGATCCTAGACGGCGTGGCGCCTGAGGACGCCGTGATGCAGGAGGAGATTTTCGGCCCCATCTTGCCGGTGCTGACGTTTGAGAGCCTAGACGAGGCCGAGACGTTTATTACGGATCGTCCGACGCCGCTGGCCCTGTATATCTTTAGTCAGGATCGTGCGGTTCAGCAGCGCTTTGTGCGCTACGTGCCCTTTGGCGGCGGCTGCGTTAACGACACCATTATGCATTTGGCCACGAGCCATATGGGCTTTGGCGGCATGGGGGCGAGCGGTATGGGACAGTACCATGGACGTGAGAGCTTCGATACGTTTAGCCACAAGAAGAGCATCGTGAACAAGGCAACGTGGTTGGACGTGCCATTCCGCTATGCCCCTTATGCAAGCTGGAAGCACAAGTTCGTGCGCATGTTTGTGCATTAGAATCAGATGGTGTAGCGACAAACGGTCGAAAAGGCGCGGGTGGGGCGAATTTGTGTCCGCACGGGCCCGTAAGCTTCTCAGTACGGTTAAGCGCCGATTTATCCGGCTGTTAGAGGAGCTGCTATGTACGAGCCTTCACGTGTTCTTCTGTCATTTCACATTGCAGGATTTCAGTATGCTGATGGCGCCTTGGTCCTGGGCGATCTTAAAGCGGGCGATAAGCTGACGCTGTGTGCGGAGCGTGATAATCCCCATGACCCCGAGGCGGTTGCGATTTATTACGGCAACACCAAGCTTGGGTATGTTCCGGGAAACGAGGTCGGCCCGCTGTCCTTGATGATGTATTACGGCCACGAGGATGTGTTTGAGGCCCGCGTACAACAGGTTGCCCCCGAGCGCAGTCCGTGGCATCAGGTGCGCGTTGGCCTCTATGTGGTGGATGCTCGCTAGTCGGCAATGAAGGCTGCCATGTTTGATGACGATGATCTGTTCGATCTGACGGATGACCCGTTTGAGTGGGATATGCTACTCGATGACGATGGGTTGGAGCAGGACCGTAGGAAACGGCAGGACAAGAAAACTCAGGGTGACGCTTCGAAAAAGCAAGGCAAGCGCCGCCGAGGTCTGTTCGGCGGGCTCTTTGGATAACCGCCGCATCGCTGCGTCTGTATACTTAGCACGAGTTGAACGCGTTGCGAAATGAGGGCATAGACGATGATGTGGTTTACCGCCGACCTGCACCTGGGCGATACGAATATCTTGCACGACATGGATCGGCCGTTTGATTCGGTCGAGGAGATGAACCGCAAAGTCATCGATGCCATCAATGAGTGCGTGGCTGTGGACGACCGCCTCTATATCTTGGGAGACTTTACCTATCGTTTGCCCCTGGCGGAGGCGGTGCGCCTGCGCGAGCGCATCGAATGCCAGAATGTGACGCTCATCCGTGGTAACCATGACGGCGACTGGGAAGATCCAGCTGCGCCCCAAATCTGGGAAGACGTGCGTGATTACTTGGAGGTTGCTCCTGGCTATGCCAAGGGCCATCGTCTGGTTATGAGCCACTACCCCATGCTCAGCTGGAACGGCAAGGCACGTGGCGCCATCATGCTGCACGGGCATATCCACAGCAGGGGTGACCGCACCAACGCACGCAACCGCGATCGCGAACGTCCTATCTTTCGCTACGATGTCGGCCTCGACGCCAACGAGTACAAGCCCGTAAGCCGTGACCAAATCCTAGGCTTCTTTGGACTGTAGCTGTAAGTGCAGGTAGAATGAACGCGCCGCGCGGATGGTCTGTGCGGCGCGTTTCAGTAGGAGCGATGAATCCATGAGGGCTATCCAGCGCATTAACCATAACGCTGCCATCTGCGAAGACGGCGCGGGGCGTCAGCTTATCGCGCTGGGTCGTGGTATCGGCTTTGGCGATATGCCGCATGAGGTCGACCTGGATGTCATCACGCGTACCTTTTACGGCATTGATTCAAAGTACCTGGCGTTTATCGATGAGGTCGATCCCGAGGTGCTGGAGTTTTCTGCTCAGCTGGCCGATATCGCGACCGGACAGCTTTCGTACGAATTGAGTCCTAACCTTCCCATTACATTGGCAGACCATATTCAGTTTGCCATTAAGCGTGCCCGCGAACACATGGTGGTGTCGTTGCCGCTTGAGCGCGATCTTGAGCAGCTGCATCCCATCGAATACCGCTTGGGCGAGCTGGCTGTTCGCGGTATCCAGAAGAGCTTTCATGTGCGCATGCCCCGAAGCGAGGCCGCGGGCATTGCCATGTCGATTGTCAACGCATCGGTTAAGCCGAGCGAGCGGCGCGTGCTTGCCGAGCAGCACGAGGAGCGACTGCTCGATATGACGGTCGCGATTATTCAAGAAGAGTTGGGTGTGACGGTCGATCGCTCGTCGTTCGCCTTTGCCCGCTTTGCCACTCATGTGCGCTATCTGCTCGACCGCGTGGCAAAGAAAGAGCCGATCGATACCGAGAACTCCGGTCTTTACGACGTGCTCGTGGAGCAGTATCCGGCGGCATCGCGTTGCGCTCGCCGTGTCGACGATCTGATTCAAGAGACCTTTGGCGAGCCATTGGCCCAAGAGGAGCTCGTCTATCTGATCATGCATGTGAATCGCGTGGCTTCTGTCCACTCGGATAAATAGGCTCTCTGGTATTTCCTTTCCGTCATGGCGACCGTTCGCGGGTCGTTTGCTACCGTTCGTCGGTAATCTGAGCCGCAACGAACGCATCTGCCGCATATACTCGCCGTGTGTTGGGTGTTACTCACGGCGCAGCTCCGAGAGGCACTACCGATTCTGCCGAGGCCATAATTGGGTCTCTGTCGGTTGTGCGCGGGGCTTTTTCATGTCGATCCACCCGGGAATCACATGCAAATCAATCTCTTGCCAACTGATGTCGCGCGCTGCGCAGGCGCGAGCGGAATTGTGCGTCTTGGTGCCGTGAAGTCCCACGGCCTTTAGTTGGAAGAGAAGGGATTCGACATGGCTGTCGATAACAAGAAGATTGCCGAGGACGTGCTTGCTGCCGTCGGCGGCGCCTCCAATGTGACGAACGCGACGCACTGCATGACCCGCCTGCGTCTGAACCTCAAGGATCAGTCCATTCCCAATGACGATGAAGTAAAGAAGATCAAGGGCGTGCTGGGTGCACAGTGGTCTGGCGGCCAGTATCAGGTCATCATTGGCCAGAACGTGCCGAAGGTCTATGACGCCGCCATTGCGCTGGGCGTCAAGGGCGAAGGCTCCATTGACGAGAACCTCGATGACGGCATCAAGGAGCCACTGACGGTCAAGACTGCGGGCAAGAAGGCCCTTAACTACCTGTCCAAGACAATGTGCATGACGATCCCCATTATCATGGGCGCCGCCATGTTCCGCACACTTGCCGTACTTTGCGGCGACGGCATGCTCGGTATCTGGTCTGCTGATTCCGACATCTACAACTTCTTCTACAACTGGATTTACAACGCAGGCTATTATTTCCTCCCTGTTTATCTGGGTTGGGCTGCCGCAAAGCAGCTCGGCTGCAGCCAGCCGCTCGGCATGATGCTCGGCGGCGTGCTCATTGCCCCTGAGTTCATGACGCTGGTCAACGCTGCGGCGGATTCGGGTGCTACGACCACGATGGTTTACGGCGCGCTCCCGGCTCAGCTGAACAACTATTCTGCGACCGTGCTCCCCATGCTGCTGTCTATGCCGGTGCTGATGGTCGTCGAGAAGTTCATGAAGAAGATCATCCCCGACATGCTCTCCACGGTGTTTGTGCCCGTGTGCACCATGGCTGTGATGACCCCCGTTTCCCTGTGCGCCCTAGCTCCGATTGGTTCCATTCTGGGCGACCTGGTCGGCAACTTTATGTTCGGCCTCGGAAACGCTGGCGGCATCGTCACGATCCTCTCCCTCGTCGCCATTGCTGCGCTTTGGGAGTTCCTGGTTATGACCGGTATGCACCAGGTTCTGATTGCCCTCGGCATTGTGCAGGTGCTCACCTCAGGGTCTGACTCCTGCGTTATGGTCGCGGGTGCTATCGCTCAGTTCGCCACGTGGGGCATGGCCTTCGGTGCCTTCCTGCGCCTTAAGGAGGTCGACGAAAAGGGCGCTATGCTTGGTTTCTCGCTCTCCGGCATTGTCGGTGGCGTGACGGAGCCCGCGCTGTATGGCTGCGGCTTTAAGTATACTCGCTGCCTGGGTGCCATGGTCGCGGGCGGCGCTATCGGCGGCCTGATCGCGGCTCTCACTAATGTGACCACGTATGTTTTGGGCGCAACTAATATCCTTGGTATTACAGGTTATGTTGCAGGCGGAACTGCTAATCTCGTATGGGGCTGCGTTGCATCGGGCACTGCATTTGTTGCCGCCGCTGCCATCGCCTACTTCTTTGGCTTTACCAAGGAGCAGCTCGACGAAGACGCTGCTGCCGCCAAAGCCTAAAGCATCCGTTCGGTAGGACAATTATCTGGGGCACTTGGCTGCGCTTCAAGTGTCCCTTTCCGTAGATGGGGGTCAATATGAAGCAATTGCTCATTCGTGCCGACGATATCGGTTATTCGTATGCCGTTAACCTGGGGATTGCCCGCAGTATCAATGAGGGCCTGGTGCGCTCGGCGGGACTTATGCCCAATATGCCCGAGGCCGAGCGTGGCTGGTCGCTCGTGGCGGATGTCGGCATTGCGGTGGGTCAGCACACCAACGTGTGCCTGGGCAAGCCGTGTGCCGACCCGGCGCTCATTCCGAGCATGCTCAACGAGAACGGCGAGTTCCATAGCAGCCGTACCTTCCGCGATCATTTTAAGCGCGGCGAGGAGTTGATAGACTTCGACGAGGCCTGCATCGAGATCCGCGCGCAGCATGACCGCTTTGTCGAGATCGTGGGCCGCGAGCCCGATTACTTTGAGGCCCATGCCGTCATGAGCAAAAACCTTAACCGAGCGATCTCGGCGGTTGCTCAGGAGCTGGGCCTTAAGGAGCAAAAGGCGAGCTTCGACCCCGCGGCTGTGGTGCATTGCGGAGATACTGATCTGCGCATGGTGATGCGCTCGATGGAGCCGGGCTACGAGCCCAAAGAGGCAATCATGCAGACGGTTCGCGAGATGGTGGACGGCGAGACGGTCGTCTTTGTGTGCCATCCGGGCTATCTCGATCGTTTTATCCTGGAGAACAGCTCGCTCACGACCGACCGCACCAAGGAAGTCGATGCGCTGATCGACCCCGAGCTTCGCACTTGGCTTGAGTCTCAACCTGATCTTCGCCTGATCGACTACCGCGACCTGTAAGGACCCAAGTCACCACAAAGGGGACAGTCGCCTTTGTGGTGGTTCTGGCGCCGTTGCCATTATGGCGGCGGCGTCTTTTTTGTCCGTGCGGCGCGGTAGAGTGTAGGCGGTTGAAATTTGCGTCCATCGAGGAGCTGCCATGAACGAGATCAAGTGCCCGCATTGCGGCGAAGTGTTTAAGGTCGATGCGTCCGGCTATGCAGATATCGTCAAACAGGTGCGCGATGCCGAGTTCTCGCGCGATCTTGATGAGCGTGTGAAGGCGGTCCAGCGCGAGGGCGAGCAGGCACTGGAGCTTGAGCGCTCGCGCTCGACGGCTGCTTTGCAAAAGGCAGAGTCTCAGCGCGACGCTCAGCTTGTCGAGCAGAAGAACGCTGCAGCTCAGCAGCTGGCACAAGAGGTTGCCAAGCGCGACGCTGAGCTTGCCGAGCTGCGCGCCAAGCTCGAAGGCGCTGCCGCAGAGCGCGAGAGTGCAAGTCAGCGCGCGGCGGTTGAGGCCCGTTCCGATGCTCAAAAGGAGAATGCCGAGCTTCAGCGCGAGATCGACAATTTACGTGCGCAGTTGGAGCGCAAAGATGATGAAGCCAGGCTTGCCGAGGCGGCGGCACGCAATGCTGCTCAAAACGACCTGTCCGCGCGCGACGCTCAGATTGCCGAGCTGCAGGCCAGGATCGCCGCGGCGGACAAGGCCCAGGAGATGGCGCTTGCCGCTGCCGCGGCAGAGTCGCAGCGTGAGCTCGATGCCGCTCGCAGCGAGGCCGAGCGCGCGCTTACTGACTATCGCGCGAAGGTGCAAGAGAAGTTTTCCGCCGCAAAGGCTCAGTCCGAGCAAGAGGCCGAGGGCCTGCGTGCCCAGCTGCGCGAGCAGGAACTGATGGCAAAAATGAACCTGTCAGAGGCGGTCGCCGCGGCGGAGCGAGAGCGCGATGAGGCACGTGCCAAACTGACGAGCGAGCTGGCGGTGCGCGATTCTCGCGAGGAGCAAGCCAAGGCGGCACACGAGCTCGAGCTTGCGCAGGCCAAGCGCGCGAGCGATGACCTGATTCGCTACAAGGATGAAGAGATTGAGCGCCTTAAGGACATGAAGGTTCGCCTGTCCACCAAGATGGTGGGCGAGTCGCTCGAGCAGCACTGCGAGACCGAGTTTAACCGTCTGCGCATGACGGCGTTTCCCAATGCGTACTTCGAGAAAGATAACGATGCATCCGAGGGCACCAAGGGAGACTTCATTTTCCGTGAGTGCGACGCGAGCGGCAACGAGGTCATTTCGATTATGTTCGAGATGAAAAACGAGAACGACGAGACCGCGACCAAGCATAAAAACGAGGACTTCTTTAAGAAACTCGATCACGATCGTCGCCAGAAAGGCTGTGAGTACGCGGTGCTCTGCACACTGCTCGAGCCCGAGAGCGAGCTCTATAACGCAGGAATCGTGGACGTGAGCTACCGCTACGAGAAGATGTACGTGATCCGTCCGCAGTTTTTTATTCCCATGATTACGCTGCTGCGCAACGCCGCCATGGGTTCATTGCGCTATAAACAGGAGCTAGCGGAGTACAAGCAGCAGAACATTGACGTCACGAACTTCGAGGCCAAGATGGAGAAGTTCAAGAATGATTTCGGTCGCAACTACGAGATCGCGAGCCGCAAGTTCCAAACGGCGATTGATGAGATCGACAAGACGATTAGCCATCTGCAGAAAACCAAGGAGGCGTTGCTGTCCTCCGAGAACAATCTGCGCCTAGCCAACAAGAAAGCCGACGATCTTACCATTCGTAAGCTCACGTGGGGCAACAAGACCATGAAGGCGGCGTTTGACGAGGCGCGCGGGGCTGCGTCAGAGACAAACGATAAGCCGGCCGAGGCGGATTCGTATGAGGTCGAGGATGCCGAGTAAGGCATAGCGTATAGTGCAAAAGCGGGGCCGCTGGCGATATTGCCAACGGCCCCGCTTCGTTTCGTTCCAGTATGTTCGGCTAGTCCTCGAGCAGGTCCTCGATAAAGCCGACACGGTAGATCTTGAAGATGACCTCGCCGCCGTCCTGCGTGGCGTCCAGATCGACATCGCCCATGATGCCAAAGTCGTGGTCGCCATCCTCGTCGGCAAAGATCTGGTGCACGTGCCATACGTGCGTGGTCTTCTCGTCGGACTCGTCGATGGAAAACATCGCGGCGCTGCGGGCATCTCCGTCGGTGAGGATCTCCTCATGCTGCTCGTGGTAAGCGTCGAGCGCTTTTTGCCAGCGGATCTCGCTCATGCCCCAGTCGTCGTCGAGCTCGCCCAGGTCGCGAACGTGCTCGCGGGCGGCAAGGGTCACGCGGCGGAAGAGCGCGTTGCGCACCAGCAGCGTGCAGCCGCGGCGGTCCGCCACGACCTCGTCGATGCCCCGCGGCGGCGCAGCATCGAGGGCTGCCGGGTTGCCGGCGTTCTCCCACTCGTCCACCAGGCTCGAGTCCACCGAGCGCACCACAAAGCCCAGCCACGAGATAATGTCGCGCAGGCGCTCGTCGCGCTTCTCGATGGGCACGGTGCGGTCGAGTGAACGGTAAGCCTCTGCCAGGTAGCGCAGCAAAATGCCCTCGGAGCGGGCGATGCCGAGCTTTTGAATGTAGCCCTTAAAATCGCTCGCGCTTTCCAGCATATCGCGCAGAACGCTCTTGGGAGAGAGCTGATAGTCGTTTGCCCAGGGCACTTCCTGGCAGTACTTGTCGAAGGCGGCATCGAGCAAGTCCTCGAGCGGTTTTTCGTAGGTGACATCCTGGATGCGCTCCAGGCGTTCCTCATATTCGACGCCGTCAGCCTTCATTTCGGCCATCGCGCGGTCCCGCGCTGCGCGCTCCTGAGCGCGCAGCACCTGCTTGGGATCCTCGAGCGTTGCCTCGACCATCGAGATGAGGTCCATGGTATAGGTCTCGCTCTCGGGATCGAGCAACTCCAGCGCGGCAAGCAAAAACGGCGAGAGCGGCTGGTCGAGCGCGAAGTCCTCGGGCAGATCGACCGTCAGCGCATAGTCAATATCTGGTGCGGTGTCAGTCGGGGCATCGGGTGCGGGTGGCACCTCGGTGCGAACGACGACGCCGGAATCGATGAGCGTGGCGAAGATTTCGTCGGCGCGAACCTCGAGCTTGGCTTTTTCTTCGGGGGTCTGCAGGCTTGTCTCGATGAGGTCGTGCACGCGGGCGCGAGCGTCACCGCCCTGCTCGACCACGCTAATCACCATGGAGTGTGTGATGCGAAGGCGCGGCTTGAGCGTTTCGGGCTGCGTCTCGATCAGGCGCTCAAAGGTCTGCTTGTTCCAGGTGACAAAGCCCTCGGGGGCCTTCTTCTTTTTAATCTTGCGGAGTTTTTTGGGGTCGTCGCCCGCCTTGGCCATGAGCTTGGCGTTCTCGATCTCGTGCTCGGGTGCCTCGGCAATCACCATGCCCTCGGTATCGAAGCCCGAGCGGCCGGCGCGACCGGCAATCTGATGGAACTCGCGGGCGCGCAGGCGACGCATCTTGTAGCCGTCGAACTTTGTGAGCGCGGTGAGGACCACGGTGTGGATGGGCACGTTGATGCCGACGCCGAGTGTGTCGGTGCCGCAGATGACGGGCAGTAGGCCCTGCTGCGCCAGGCGCTCGACCAGCAGACGATAGCGCGGCAGCATACCGGCGTGGTGCACGCCGACGCCGCAGCCGAGCAAACGCTTGAGGATCTTGCCGAAGGCCGTCGAGAAGCTCGTTCCCTTTGCCGCTTCTTTGATGGCTTCGCGCTGCTCCTTGCTGGCGATGCCAAAATTGGCGAGCGACTGTGCCGTCGCAAGGGCGGCATCCTGGCTAAAGTGCACGATGTAGAGCGGGGCCTCGCCGCGGCGCATCGCGAGCTCGACGGTGCCCTCGAGGGAGGTCGTCACATAGTCGTAGCTCAGCGGCACAGGGCGTGGGGCATCGACGACCAAGTCGCAGGTAGCGCCGGTGTGTTCCTCGAGCGAGGCGGCAATCGCGGTGACATCGCCGAGCGTGGCGCTCATGAGCATGAATTGCGTGTGAGGCAGGGTGAGCAGCGGCACCTGCCAGGCCCAACCGCGATCAGGGTCGGCAAAGTAGTGGAACTCGTCCATGGCGACGCAGCCAACATCGGCATCTTCGCCCTCGCGCAGTGCGTCGTTGGCAAGGATCTCTGCCGTGCAGCAGATGACGGGCGCCTTGGTGTTGATATGCGTGTCGCCGGTGATCATACCGACGTTATCGCGGCCGAGCACCTGCACCAAGTCGAAAAACTTCTCGCTGACCAGAGCCTTGATAGGAGCTGTGTAGTAGCAGCGCTTGCCTTGCGCCATGCCCATAAAGAGCATACCTAGCGCGACAAGCGACTTGCCCGAGCCGGTCGGCGTGCCCAGAATGACGTGATCGCCGGCGGCTAGATCCATGAGGGCCTCTTCTTGGTGGTCCCACAGCTCAATACCGCGATTGCTCGTCCATTCAAAGAAGCGCTCGAAGGCCTGGTCGGGCGTGAGCCACGGTTCGGGCTCGCTGCCGTCCTCGGGCTCCCACCAGGTGGGGGAGAGCGCACCGAGTGAGCCGAATTCGGCTTCGGTTCCCGTGCCGCCCGAGAATGAGCTGGCGGCGCCGGCGCCAGAGACGGTGCTGGCGGCGGTATCTATCGTGGTCTGTGCCATGTGGGGGTACTTTCTCTCGCCGTTTGTCCGCCATCCATTATGGCGTAGCGGCGGTGCGGGGCGCCAGCGCGAAAGAAAATGCAGGAAATGGGCGTTCTGCTCAGCCGTTTGGTGCAGTTGTCAGCTAAGTGAGTAGACTTTTTGCAATATCGCGAGCACATGACTTTTGCGCAAGGGCTCTACCTGCGGTTTTATTTCTTCCTATGCGGGTTGTGCTTGGCTATTGCAAAAAAGTCTACTCACTTAGGTTTGAGGGTCGTTCATCGGTGCCTATTTGTGCTTGCTCGCTGGCGTAGCGACCGCCAAAAGCCCCTAGGACTCTTGCGGCAGGCGCTTCTTGCCTTTACGGGCGCGGTTTCTAAAGTTCTCGACGGCCTCTTCCATGCCGAGGGGCACGTAGGTGAGCTCATCGAGGTTATCGGGCAGGTAGCAAGCAAGACTTTGCTCCTGCATGCGACCCGCTGTGAGCTGTTCGTCGGTGGGCCGCGCGCCGGGTGTGGCGCAAATGCCATAGACGACGGCACCCATCTCGCGCGTGCGGCATTCGTATTCGGTCTCGGGATGCTCGGGATGGTCGCGGCGGACGTCGTCGCTTACCCAAAGCGTGTCGTAGCCGGCCGCGGCAATCTGCCCCAGGGCGTAGTCGCGCAGCGGTTTGCTGTCGGTGCGCAGCGTGACGGTGGCGCCGGCTGCAAAGAGCGGGCGGTAGAGCATCAGATGGTCGACATGGACGAGCCGTTTTTTGGCGTACTTGGCCTTGGGCTGCGGCGTGGGAAAGTTGATGGTTATGGCGTCGAGCTCGCCTGCGGCAAACAGCTGCGGCAACGTTGCGGCGCCTCGGGGCAGGACGAGTGCGTTGGATAGCTCCTGCTCGCAGATTTTCTGTGCGGCATAGGCGATGCAGATGGGCTCCTGGTCCATGCCGATAAAGAACGTGTTTGGCTCGCGGGCCGCGCGCTCTACAAGGTACGTTCCCTTGCCACAACCAAGATCCAGATGAAGGTATTCGAAAGGCTTGCTGCCTGCGGGCGCACAGGCCTCGCGCCAATCTCCGGCATAGGCCTCGGGGTTCGTCTCAATCGCATCGGCGTAGCGCTCCAAGCGCTCTTCGAGCACAAAGTTCTTAGGCGTGCGGACGTGGACGGCTCCCATGAGGCTCCTTGGTCATAAGTATGGAACGCATAGCTGCGCGTTCCGTCAATGGGTTGAAAAAAGGGTGGGCATGGTTTGCCCGAAAGACGCGGTGCGGCTCGACGGCGAGTCGCCGATGCCTACAGACGCTTGAGAATCACATAGCGGTTGAGCTCGCCGCTGCGACCGTCGGCATGGAAGCGCTCAAGCTCGCGCACGGGGACCTCGCCGCTCTTGTAGAACGTACGGACGCCGCGCACCAGGTCGGTGATCTGCTGATCGTCAAAGTGATGGCAATAGCGGTAGGCGTGGCGGTCGTTTTGCCAGCCAATGAGATGGTCGCCGGCTTCAAACTGCGCGGAATCGTAACCCTCAAACGGCGGGGTGAGCTCGGCGCGGGCCTCGGCACGAACGGCCTTGCACGCCATGCGCTCGTCGTTCATAAACTCCCAAAAGCTGATGGCGATGATGCCGCCTGGGCGCGTCTGGCGCACCAGGGCGTCGAGCACGCGTACGCGGTACTCGCACGACGGCACGTGGTGCATAAATCCAAAGCAGACCGAGATGTCGGCGAGCGGGGCGTCGAAAAGCACGTCGGGTGTCTTGGCGGGGTTGAGCTTCATGAGGGCGTCGAGCACATCGAGTTCCTGGAAGTGCAGGTTGGGAATGCGCAGGGCGTGGCCACGTGCATCGATGGCCAGGTCCTGGCATGAGTCGACGCCATAGAACTCAAACGGGCAGCTGGCGTCTGCCGAGGGGTTTGCGCCATCGACGCCCTTGGCGGCAAGTGCGCCGCCGGCGGCAAAGTTCTCGAATCGCATGTTTCCACAGGCAAGATCGAAGACGCGGACGGGATGCTCGATCGTGGCGACGTCGAGCTGCTCGAGCGCTATGTCCATAGTGCGCACCCAGCCGGGCCACGGTGCCTGGCGCGTATCGGAGAAGGAGGCGGAGTGCTCGCGATAGAACGTATTGTTGAGCTGAATGAGCGATGAGGCGAAATCGCGGTTCACGGCGCGGAACTCCCTCCGTTGGCGGTGCGGAATAAACAGTACGACCATACTACCGTTAACGCCGCAACGGGGACAACCGAGCTGCGGGTCATTGCTTTGTTTGGACACATTTCCGCAGCTCATATATGCCCGCAACCGCCGGTTGTCAAAAATCTCACTAGAATAGGTGGCATGCTTTTGGCGGTGGCGGATACATTTTTAACTGTGCAAGGCGCCTTAAGAACAAAAACGGTCCGGCGGCACGGCTGGCATCGCATAGGAGGAACCATGAATGTAGAAACTGCGCAGCGGCTCGCCGACCTTCGCCGCAGCAAGGGTTTTAGCCAAGAAGGGCTGGCGCGAAAGCTGGGGCTGTCGCGCCAGGCGGTCAGTAAATGGGAGCGCGCGGAGAGCTCGCCCGATACCGAGAACCTGATCTCGCTCGCCAAACTCTATGGCGTGAGCCTGGACGAGCTGCTCAATCCGAGCGATGAGATCGAGGACGATATCGAGTTTGAGAACGAGGACCGTGCCCGTCAGCGCGAGGCCGAGGCGGCAGAGCGCGCCCGTACCCATGAGGCGGCGGCACGCGCAACCGAGGCGGCAACACAGGCGAGTGACGCCGCCGCCAAGGCGGCGCAAGCGGCAAGCTGGAGTGCACAGGCCGCCAATGCCGCTACGGCGCAGGTGACGAGTGGCGGCGCAGTTGGCTCGACTCCGGTGAAGGGCCCGTTCCAGTCGTTCCCGTATTGGGCCGTGTGCTGGCTACTGTTCTTTTTGCTGATGTTCCTGTTTGGTGCCGGCCCCTTTGCCGCACTGATCTTCTTTACAATCCCCATCTATCACTGGGTGGCGCGTGCGCTTGATGGCGATTGGGCGCGTGGGGATATCCAGGTTGGTTCGGCGTCGGTGGCAGCTAGGGCTCAGAATGTTTCCGCTGCGGTTGACGCTGACGTGGCCACCGCGGCCACCGCTGAGCCGATTTCCAAAGAGGGTGATGAATGATGAAGCTTTCGCATGAATCCAAGGTGCGCTTGGGCGTTGGCGTCGGAGCGTTTGTGCTCATCATCGGGCTTGTCTTTGGCATTTCGCGGACATTGATTCATTTTGATGGTCCGTGGGATCTCGACGATGTTGTATCCGGCTTGTCCAGTATGGACGATGTGGTTGACGACGACGATTTTATGAACGATGGCGGTAAATATTCCGCTCAGCCTCAGCAGCTTTCGAGTGCGACCTTTGATGCCGATCAATTTCGCTACCTCGATTTCGATATCGCCGCGGCTACGGTGGACGTCAAGGTTGTTGATGACAACAAGGTCCGTGTTATCGAGCGGGGACGCGTTGCCAAGGGCGTGGATGCCTCCAAGGCCGCGACGCAAAACATCGCATCCGTTGAGGACTCGACGCTCAAGGTTTCCCGATCTGGAAGTGATGACGGTAAGGCAATTGACCGCTCGGTTACGGTTGAGCTGCCACGCCGTGTTGCCGAACATCTGAAGGGGATCAACGCACACGTGGGCTCGGGTGATCTGCAGATTGCCGGTGTCATCTGTGATGGTCTTGACCTTTTCCTGGGTGCGGGAGATGTAGAGTTTACGGGCAGCGTGACTGATGCGCTCAGTGCTGAGGTCGGTTCGGGCGATGTGACGTTCGAGCTCTACCAGGCCCCCGCGAAGTCGATGGACGTAAGCGTGGACTCGGGCGATGTGGAGATAACGGTTCCGAACTCTACGGGCTTTACGGCGAGCCTCACCGTGGGCAGCGGCGACTTCGAGAGCGGTTTCCTTCCGCTTGGCTACGATGGCGAGACCATATTGAATCTTGAATTCGACAACGGTGATAAGTCTGCCACGTATCGTTTTGAGGTTGGTTCGGGTGACATGTCGTTTGATCCGGAGTGACATGCGGTTTTCGGAGATTGGTGCATATAGGCATGCTCTTTGATGAAGGCGCCGAAGCCGAGATCGGCTCCGGCGCCTTTGCCTTTACAATGGGGGCATGGAACAGATTATCTTGAACATACTCGAGGCTCTGCGTCGCGGCGAGACCGTGGATGACAAAGCGCTCGTCAAACTGATACATGCCGAGGCGCGCCGTGAGGGTGCCGACAAACGTGATTTGGCCAAGCGCCGTCTGCTGCCGTTCTACCAGCGGGTTAAACGTGAGGAGCCGGCTCGGTGGGCTGCGTGGAATGTCGATTCCGATCTGGAACGCCAACTGCTGCAGGTGCTGCGCATGAAGCCGCGCCGCACGGCTTCGGGCGTGGCGACCATTACCGTCATCACCAAGCCCTGGCCATGCTCGGGCGATTGCCTATTTTGTCCCAACGATCTGCGCATGCCCAAGAGCTATCTGCACGCTGAGCCGGCGTGTGCCCGTGCGGAGCAAAACTGCTTCGATCCGTATCTGCAGGTGAGCGCTCGTCTGACCGCGCTTTCGCAGATGGGGCATGCGACCGACAAGATAGAGCTCATCGTGCTCGGTGGTACCTGGAGCGACTATCCGCAAGGGTATCAGGCATGGTTTATGTCGGAGCTCTTCCGTGCGCTCAATGACGATGCCGTCGCCGGCGTGGCGGCAAACCCCATGTTGGCGCGTCCGGGCATCAGCCGTGCCGAGGCAGGGCGCCTGCTCGATGATGCTCCCGCCGATGCCCTGCCGCCGGTGGTAACAGAGCGCCGCGAGCGCTATCGGGCTGCCGGCATTGCGACAGACGAGGCCAAGCTCGCTGCCGGCGTTGCCGACGAGCAGGGGCGTGTGGATGCTGCCGTGGGCGGCTATAACCGCGCGGTGCGTTGTCTGTACGGCCCCGGCACGCCGTGGGGCGAGGTCGCCGAGTGGCAGGCGGCAACGATGGAGGAGCTTGAGCAGCAGCAACGCATCAACGAGACGGCGAAGCATCGCGTGGTGGGACTCGTTATCGAGACGCGCCCCGATGCTGTAACGCCGCAGGCGCTCACGCTCATCCGTCGTCTGGGCTGTACCAAGATCCAGATGGGCATCCAGAGCCTCGACCAGCATCTGCTCGATATCAACGAGCGTCGCATTTCGGTGGCGCAGATCGAGCGCGCGTTTTCGCTTGCGCGCCTGTTTGGCTTTAAGATCCATGCGCATTTTATGCTCAACTTGCTGGGCGCCACGCCCGAGGGTGACAAGCGCGACTACGAGCGCTTTATGACCGAGGGCGCCTTTATGCCCGACGAGGTCAAGGTCTACCCGTGTGCGCTCATCGAGGGTTCGCGCCTGGTGGGCTGTTACGAGCGTGGCGAGTGGCGCCCCTATACCGAGGAAGAGCTGCTCGACGTACTGGCCGATGACATCGTGGTGACGCCGGCGTTCTGCCGCATCAGCCGCATGATTCGCGACTTTAGCTCCGACGACATTATGGTGGGCAACAAGAAGCCCAACCTGCGTCAGCTCGTTGAGAACCGCCTGGCTGCTCGGGGTGACGGTGCGACGGTGCGTGAGATTCGCTATCGCGAGATCAGCACGGCGGGTGCCGACCTGGGCGAGTTGACCCTTGACGAAGAAGTGACGTACGAGACGCCGGTGACGCACGAGCGCTTTTTGCAGTGGGTGACGCCGCAGGGCAAGATTGCGGGCTTTTTGCGGCTGTCGCTGCCCGATCGCGCATTTGTTGCCGCGCATGCGGACGAGTTGCCGACGACGCCGGACGAGGCGATGATTCGCGAGGTGCACGTGTATGGCATGGCGGCGCGCGTGGGGGATCAAGGCCAGGCAGCCCAGCACCATGGGTTGGGACGGTCGCTGGTGGAGTGTGCGTGCCATATTGCTCGGGACGCGGGCTATGCGCGCATCAACGTGATCAGCGCGATTGGTACGCGCGAGTACTATCGCCATTTGGGTTTTTACGATCATGGCCTTTATCTGCAAAAGGAGCTCTAAATGAACAAGCCGAGTGTTTCTGCTGGCGTCGTTGCCGGCGTTGCTCTGGGAGCCGCGGCGCTTGGTGCGGCCGCCGTCGCTGTTCGTGCTGCCTGTCTGCAGGTTGCGCGAACCCGCAATGGGTTGGCGCGTGTGAAACGCGTGCACGATGAGGGCGGCGATGAGATTCGCGTGTTGGTGCAAGGCGGCGTCTACCAAAGCGCAAGCTACGTTGGCGAACGTTGGGCGGAGCCCGTCTTTGCGTACTATCGTGCGTTTGACGACGTGTTTGAGGCCGAGGGCGCAATGCGTGACGCTTATGGTCATGGCATCGACCGCATGCTTATGCTGGGCGGCGGCGGGTTTGCCTATCCCAAGTTCGCGCTGATGTTGCATGAGAGTTTGCGCATGGACGTCATTGAGTACGATGCCGAGATTACACGTCTAGCGCGTCGTTGGTTCTACCTAGACGAGCTGGAGCGTACGGCGGGCGATCGCCTGCGGGTGATTACCGCCGAGGCGCGTTCGTACCTGGGCGTGACGAGCGTGGGGCATCGTCGCTACGACGTGGTCGTGAGCGATTGCTTTGGCGGTGCCGAGCCCGTACGCGAGCTGGCGACGGTTGAGGCGATGCGTTTGGTGCGGGGCAGCCTGAACCCCGGCGGTATCTATGCGGCCAATATCGTGAGCGCGAACGAGGGGAGCGACGTGACGTTCCTGCGCGATTGCGCAGCCACGGCGCTCGAGGTGTTCGCCCATGCCTGGGTGGTCCCGTGTGGCGATGCGGAGTTCGGTGGCGAGGAGAACTACCTGCTCATCGCCAGCGACGGCGACTACACCTTTGCCGAAGCCGTGCCCTTCGATGCTGACTTCCTCGGCGCGGCCCTCCACGACAAGTAAGTCTCCCCGTCCCAAAAAAAGACTGGTCCTAGGCGTGGTCGCACCAGCTGCGGACACGCTGCTTCATGCCCTCTATGTCGAGCACGCCTTCGGCAAAGCCCTTGCGCACGAGCTCTTCGGGAACAAACTCGTCGTAGCGGTCAAAGTAAGGCACCTCGCCAGGATAGACGAGCTCGATGGGATCGAAGTCCTTCTCGGCCTCGGCGGCGAGCACCTCAAAGAACGTCTCCTCGTCGGCCTTCATCTTAAACTGCATAAAGTACGGGCGTGACGAGTCGAGTCCGCGAAGGCCCAGCTCCGCGGCACATTTAATCTTGAGCATGCGCTCGAGCGCCAAAAAGGCGTAGCTGCCCAGCCAGGGGAAGAGCACCCAGGTATCGCCGCCCAGGTTGATGAGCGGCTTGGTTCCCGCACCCGAAATCTCGGCCGTATGACGAGCCTGTGCTAAGCGGGCCCGTGCGTTACCCATAAGGTACGGATATGCCGCGTGCTCGTTGAGCGCCTTGCGCATGCGCTCGAGTACGTGTGTATTGATGTCGCCGGGGCAGTCGCCAAAGTAGGCCGGCACCCGGCCCTTGACCTGCGTGGCAAAGACGGTGTGGCGCCTCCAGTCCACTTCCTCGACAATCCAGCAGTGTCCGGCGATGGCGATGCGCTCACCGGGCGGTGGCGGATTGACGATCGTGCCCAACTCGGCCGACTCGCTGCGAACGGTGAACTCCTCGTTTTCCTGGAATACGGCGTAGAACTTAAAGTTGTTAATGATGCGCTCACCCGCGAGACCCACGATGAGCCCACCGCCCTCGGTGACCTGGATATGGTCGATCTTAATGAGGTGACGTAGCAGCACACGGTAATCGTCTGCCGAGACACGGTGGAAATAGCTGAGCGTGAGCACGCGCTGGGCAAGTTCGGCCGGCGTGAGCTCTCCGGTGCTGGCGAGGGTCGACATGGTCTGGTGATAGAGCAGACTGTAGGGGAGACGATCGAGCTCGGGTGGCTCGACCCACTTTTCCTCGCGATAGAGTTGTACGAGCGCGATACCCTGCAGGAGCTTCCAGGGAATGGTTTCGGGCATCATCGCGCGCGGCTCGGGCTCTTCCTCGCGCATGACAAACCACATCTCGGGCGGAAGATCGCGACGGCCTGTGCGCCCCATGCGCTGCAAAAAGGAGCTGACGGTAAACGGCGCGTCAATCTGGAAGGCGCGCTCCAGGCGGCCGATATCGATACCGAGCTCCAACGTAGAGGTGGTGACGGTTGTCTGCGTCTGCTCCTCGTCGCGCATGAGCTCCTCGGCCGTCTCGCGTAGCGATGCCGAAAGATTGCCGTGATGGATGAGAAAACGGTCGGGCTCGTGCCGGCTCTCGCAGTAGCTGCGCAGCATGGAGCACACGGCCTCTGCCTCCTCGCGCGAGTTGGCAAAGACCAGGCATTTGCGGCCGCGCGTATGCTCAAAGATATAGCCCATGCCGGGGTCGGCGTTGTCGGGCGCCGTGTCGGTGGGGTTGAGAAGCGCCTGCTCGGTCGCTCGTGGGATGTCGACTTCGCCCTCGGGGGCCGAGGAAGTGCGACGGTCTTTGGGAGCGGCCTTGCCCCGCGCCTGCTCACGACGTTGACGGTGTTCTTCCTGTGTAAGCTGTCCGCTGTGGCACATGTCTTGTCCGGATGCGGGCAGCGCCGCGGGCGCCGCCGTCTCAATACGCTCGCAAGCAAGCACCTCGGCTTCTTGTGGACCTGTGCCTACGAATCCTCGTTGCTGAGCCTGGGGGCCCGAGTTGTAGAAGTGCTCCATGGAGATGCGCCACACGCGGCGCGGTTCCTCAAAGCGGGGGATAACGCAGTCGCGCCCCGTTCCCTGCGAGAGAAAGGCGCCCGTGCGCTCGGGGTCGCCGATGGTGGCCGAAAGGCCAATGCGGCGGGGCTGCACGCCTGCCATGCGTGAGAGGCGCTCGATAAGACAGAGCGTCTGCCCGCCGCGGTCGCCGCGCATGAGCGAATGGACTTCGTCGATAACCACATAGCGCAGGTCGCAAAACATACGAGGGATCGCCATGTGCTTATGGATCAGGAGCGCCTCGAGCGACTCGGGCGTAATCTGTAGGATGCCGCTCGGTTTTTTGATGAGTTTGGCCTTGTGTGATTGCGAGACATCGCCATGCCAGTGCCAGACGGGGATATCGGCTTCTTCGCACAGGTCGTTGAGGCGGACGAATTGGTCGTTGATGAGCGCCTTGAGGGGGCCAATGTAGAGGGCGCCCACGCTTGCGGGCGGGTTCTCCCAAAACTCGGTCAGGATGGGAAAGAAGGCTGCCTCGGTTTTGCCGGAAGCCGTGGATGCCGTCAGGAGCACATTGTCCTGTGTGTTGAAGATGGAATCTGCCGCCGCAACCTGGATAGAGCGCAAGCTCTCCCAATCGTGGGAGTAGATGAAGTCTTGGATAAACGGGGCGTAGCGGTCAAAGGCGTTCACGGGGCCTCCTTTCAACAACGAATCTCTCAACGCGGCTGGCAACGGCTTGCTGCATTACTGCTTCAACGTTCGCCCAGATAAAACCTACCAAAATAAACCTGTCCATTTTTGGCAGGTTAGATGGTGAACTCGGCGAAATTGCGGTCGCCGCCTGCGGTATCGGTGTCGCCTGTTGCGGTCGCCGGCGCTAGCGTGTCGCCGCCGACGCTTTGCAGCAGCTCGGCCACGTTGGCGTCGGGGTTTTGGCATAGGATGTCGAGCAACTCGATAAAGTCACGAATGACCTCGCGCGGCGTCAGGTGCGTGTCGGCTCCCACACGACCGAACTCAATCTTGAGGAAGTCAACCAAGTCGTTTTCGGTCAGCGTGGGCGTCCAGCCAAAGTAGCCGGCGTGAATTTGCATGAGTTTTTCGATCAGCACCAGCAACTCCTCGTAGGTGAGTGGTTGCAGGCGGATGATGGGCGCAAGCATGTCCTTAAGGTCCTCGCGCGCAAAGCGGCCCTGGGCGAGTCGGCTGCGTAGGGCCTCGTAGGAAAACACACCGCGGCGGCGGTCCTCGATGGAGGTCGGCGTGCCGCCCATGATCATGCCCAGGTACTGCGCCTTGCCCTGAAGTGTGTCGTTGTACATGGTCAGGATCTTCTCGTAGTTGTACTGGCGCGTGATGGCGTTGGGAATCTTATACAGATTCACGAGCTCGTCGATGAGCACCAGCATGCCCTTGTAGCCGCTGCAAACCAAAAAACGCGCGATGAGTTTGACGTAGTCGTACCAGTCATCGTCGCTGATGATGGTTGAGGACCCCAGTTCGGCGCGAGCCTCGCTCTTGGTGCGGTATTCGCCGCGGATCCATTTGGTCACGCGGCTCATGGCCTCTTCGTCGCCCTCGGATACGGCCGTGCGATAGCGGCGAAGCATGCGGGTGAAGTCGAAGCCGTGGACCATCTCCTCGAGCGGGGTCAGTTGGGCATTGACGACCGACTCGTCGACGTTGGCACACGAGGCGACCCAGCGATCCAGAATAAGGTTGAGCGCACCGCCCTCGGGGCGCGTCTTGGTCGATATATTGCGGATGAGCTCGCGGTAGGTGGCAAGGCCCTGCCCCTGACCGCCCTGCAGGCGTCGCTCGGGCGACAAGTCGGCATCGGCGACGACGAATCCCTCGCCCATGGCGTGCGTGCGGATGGTCTGGAGCAAAAAGCTCTTACCGGCGCCGTAGCGACCGACTAAAAAGCGGAAGCTCGCGCCGCCATCGGCGATGAGACTTAAATCGGTGAGCAGGGCGCGGATCTCGACCTCGCGCCCTACGGTGATGTAAGGAAGGCCGATGCGCGGGACCACGCCGCCCTTGAGCGAGTTGAGAATGACGGCAGCGACGCGCTTGGGCACGCGGGGTGCTGCGGATGCGGTATCACTCATGGTCTAGGTATCCTCTCACGTCTGCTTCGTAGTCCTCGATAATCTGCGGCCCTGCCGCGCCGAATTCGATAACGGTGTCTCCCACCAGGTCAAAGAGCGCCTCGTTGATGGTATCGACAAGCATGTCCTCACTCTTGCCCGACTGCGCCACCGCCGATGCCGTCTGCGCTGCGTTTTGCTCGAGTAGTGCTCGAAGATAGGCGTCTGCGGCGGGATCGAGTGCGGACGCGGTGTCAGCGGACGTGGGTGCTGGTGCGAGGAGCGGGGCCACGACGCCAAACTGCTCGGTGGAGATGGTCGGCTCGCTAGCCTCGTCCTGCTGCATGGTCGTCGCGACTGGTTCGGCGATCGTGCCGGCCACGGGCTTGGCTTCCCGTCGTTCGGCAACTGTCACCTCGGCATCCGCAAGCGTGCCGTCCTCGCGTTCCTCGTCGATCAAAAGCGCTTCGCGCGTTTGTGCGGCAGCGCTCCGAATGTGCCCCAGCTGGCTCAAATCGATATCGATCTTGACGGGCTGGTGTGCGGCGTCCCACGAAAGCCATGCCACAATCTCGTCATCGATAATCTTGGCCAGATATTTGGGGACCTTTTCTTCCTTAAGGGGATGGGCGGGGTCCAGCGCCAGGCGCAGGCGTTGGTCGCAGGCGCGCATCATTTCACCGAGCTTGCTGCTCTTTTGCCTGCTACCGTGAATCCGCATGCATTCCCAAAAACCGTTTTGGCAACGGTAGATATGGATGGGGTCCAGACGGTATTCGCAGTCCTCGTGGCGCTCGGGCGCAAAGAATACGGCCGAGGCAAACATGGTGTAGGGCATGGCCGTCTCCTCCCCAAATAAACTTGCCACGATGCCGGTCTTTCGGTGCGTGTCATAGTAGCGCGCCATGCGGACATACACGGCGCACGCCACGTGGCGCAGATCACGGTGGTGGCTGCGGTCGAGCCGCGAGCTACTTAGGTTGTACGTGGAGAGGGCGTTGATGGCGGCCATGAGTCGCTCCTCGCGCACCTCATCGGGCGGAAGGGGGAGCGTGGGCTCGGAGGTTTTGCGACGCTTAGGGGTCTGGCCGGACGGTGCCGGTACAAGGTCTCGTGCCGCGCGCCGCAGTTCGATAAGGGCGTTATCGAACATGACGGTTTTAGAGTCGCGAAGCAGCTTGGGGTCGAGCCCGTGGAACACGGCGTAATCTTGCAGCCACACGCGCGCAAACCGGTCGATGCCGGGCTCGAAGGCGCGATAGACATCCCAAAAAGCCTTGATCTTGTTAAAACCATCGAGTGGATTATCTACGCCAATGCCGCAGATCAGCTCATAGAGATACAGAAAGGCAAAGGACGTAGACGTTTCCTCGACGGTTCCGCGGCGCACTTGGGCACGCCAGGTAAAGTAGCCGCGCAGTTGCCGGTCGCTCATGGCGTTGTAGGTGGGAAAGTACGACTTAAAGGTGCCGTTGTAGGGACAGTCGTCCTCAAAGTCGGCCATCAGCAGGCCCTGGCGGTAAAAAAGCTCGGCTTCCGAAAGCCAGCGGCCCGCACCGCCCTTGGGGTCATCCTGCCAGCGCGATATCTCGCGCATTTTACGGTACTGGTCGGGGAGGAAATTCTGCATCTGTCGGCCGGTTTTGAGAATCGGCTCGTCTGCGTAGGTTTCGTTTGAGAAGCGGGCGGACTGATGGGTCCGGGCCTCGGCCATAATGCGCTCGATGAGCATCTTGATGTCCTGGTCGGCCACCGCTCCTCCTCTCGAACGCAGCTACGGTGACCTCATATCATAGCACAGCATCAAACAGATGTTCGAGATACCGCTGCGTTGCTAGATTTAGAACAGGAGGGCGTATATGACGGCGATGACGACGGAGGGAAGCATATTGGCCGTGCGGAAGGTCTGAGGACGGATGAGGTTGACGCCGACGCAGAAGATGAGCATGGAGCCTACGAGCGAAAGGCTGTTGAGGGCTGCTGTGGTCATGATGGGGGAGAGCGCGCCGGCAAACAACGTGATCGTCCCCTGGAACACGGCGACGGGCAGGGCGGAGAAGATGCAGCCGCGGCCAAGCGAGGCCGTCATGGTGCAGACGATGATGCAGTCCAGTGCGCCCTTGAGGGCAAGCGTTGACCAGTCGCCGAGCAGGCCGTCCTGGATCGATCCCACAATGGCCATGGCGCCGATGCACACGGTGAGTGAAGTCGAGACAAAAGCGTTGGTGAACTCGTTATCGCCCTCACTGCCAGTCTTGCGCTTGAGCCATTCGCCAAGGTTCTCGATGGCGGCCTCCAAGTTGATGGCCTCGCCGATGAGCGAACCGAGCGCAAATGAGACGATGAGCATGGTGGTACCGGTGGTCGCTAGCGCCTTTCCATCGATGATGAGCATCTTTTGCATGGTGCCGCCCAGGCCGATAAACAGGACGCACAGCCCCGATGCTTTCATGAGCGTGTCTTGGATGCGCGGTGTAATGAAGCGGCCGCCCGCTAATCCCAAAAGACCGCCCGCAACTAAAAGCGCAACGTTGATGATTGTTCCCAAGCCCGGCATGAGCCCTCCTGTATTGATGCCAACGTGGCAATCGTAGCAGAACGAAATGCGAGGCACATCGCGACTCATCTAATACGTTATATAAGTGGTATTAGGAATGATGCGCAGCATTTAAGCCTCAGGTGGTTGTCGGGACATAGGGGTAGTAGTCAAAGCGCAGTGTCATAAGCCGCTGCGGGGATTCAATAGCCGCGGCGATGATATTGGCATCGCGGGCACGATCAAACCCTTCGAGTTCGATCTGATACGAGACGTCTTGCATAATGTCCAGACGTCGCCAGGCTAGAAGTGTGTCGCCATCGAATTCCAAGGTCTTGCCTCCGTCTGGGGCAACGGCGTATAGACGCAGTTTAGCGGTGGTTGCAGGGTCGACAACCGTGACCTTTTTAATTTCGTTTCGAGTATTCTTGGCGCCCAACAAGGTGAGCAGTGTTGGGGCCACGACCTCGCCCGATGGCAAAAAGACGACTTCGATGGATTCGGGAAATGCGATGATGGCCGACTTGCGGACGGGCTGATTGGCGGCGGCAACTTCGATGTTTGCAGCATCGATGACCTCTGTGTGGTCGAGGGCGGCAAGCACGCAGCAGTTACCTTCATCGATCTCCTGAGGATCAGCAAGTCCCAGACTGTCCGCGAGCTCGGGATCGTTTGGATCGGTAGCGGGCTCATTCGGTGCTTCGAAAGAAGCTGGGACGCTGTTTGTCGGCGACGGCGTGTCGCCCGCACCTGCTTCTTTGTCCGTGCTCTCTTCTTGTATGGTTGCGTTGATGGGTTCGTCGTTTGAGGGGAGCGTCTTGGCGTCAAGCGCGGAGGGGACAATCCCGATGGCTCCGGATCCGTTCCACTCCATCTCGAGAAGCGCCGGGTCGGCAAGAATGCGTTGCCTGCCTAGCGTGTGGGTATCGATCGCAATAGGGCCTGCCTCCGTCCCGCGCGTAAGGCTGAGCGATCCGGCCGGCTTCTCGAAATGAATGTCTGTGTCTTCGGTACTGGCGGCGTAGAACAGCAGGGATGCTTCTCCCGCCGCGATGGCATCGGTGCCCGCCTTGGTCAGCCGCAGCGATGCCGTGAATGAGAGGGTGGGCTGCACATCGTCTGCATTCGCGGCGGCGCAGCCCAGACATATACCGCCTCCTTTCTCGAAAAACGCACCGTCGAAGGCGACCTTCGCTCCGTTCGCCGAGTCATCGACCGAAGCGATATCGATGCGCAACCCCAAATCGCACGGATCGCCATCTGCATCGAGCACAATCGAGCGCCATGTGCAGACGGCGCACCCCGCCTGGGAGCCGTTTGCCTTGTTCGAACGATTGATATCCACGACTATCGAGCCGTCCGTATTACGACGAAGGCATCCCGAGGTTGAGATTGCGGCCTGTGCGAACGAAAAACGCTTGCACGCAATGGCGCTCGACGGATTTGGTGCGGAGCTTAGGGCTGCTGGTAAGGAGTCTGCCATGACGGGAGTCGCCCAAGCGGCGACAGGCGTTCCGGTTGCGAGCGCGCCGCAGAGTGCGACGACGGGCAAAAGGTTCTTCGATGCCATGGGGTCTCCTTAGCTAATTTAGTGCGGCCTGTCCGTGTTTCGTTTCTGGCTGCGTTTGATGTGCAGACCGAGGCCGGCGGTTCCCGCACCTGCTGCCGTGGCGCCTGCTGCCAAGAGCCATCGTCTGTCGTCTGTCTGTGCCAACGGTTCCTTGCAGTTGCCGCGGTCGAGCTCCGAGAGGTCGACCGTCACTTGCGTGGCGGCCTGCGCCTGTTCTTGCTGGGCAAAGGCCATGGCTGGCCCAAACGCTAGGATACTGACGGCGGCCAGGGCGACGGCCTTATGCCGTGTGCGCACCGGGCTCGACCGTCCAGGTGATCGTTGCAACCTGATCGCCTTCGCCGGTTACGCGGAAGATGTCGCGCGTGACGCGGGCGACGTTTCCGCTTGTCTTGAGCTTAATTTTGTCCGTGCCGCCGGCAATGCCCTGGTAGCCCATGTCGAAGGCTGCATTCTTGGAAAGATCGAGGCCCGTCTCCTGCATTGCGGCGCTGGCGTTCTGGAGTGCGCCGTCGGGGCCGACCTTAAAGTCGATGGAATTCTGCGCGGTTCCGGCCTTGGCGTCGGCGGCAATGGTCCAGGTGTTCATGGCGTCGATCTTCATGTTGGTGACATGGATGCCGTAGGCCGAATGATTGTCGATGGTGGTCGCGTCTTCTGAGGGGCCCTGAAGCGTGCCGTCGGCCTTGGCGACGAAGGGAATAACCGTCGGAACTTTGAACTCTACGTTGTCGATCTCGGTCCTGACCATTACTTTCGTGGTTCCAACGCGCCCGGCTGCCAGAGCTGGCGTCGGGGCGGCGCCCATTGCGAGCGCGAGCGCGAGCCCTGCGCCCACGACGAGCGCTCTGGCTCCGTTCATGTTCCTGGTGATGTCCATGGTCGTTCCTTTCTATTCGCCGCGGGCCGTCCCCGCGATGATTGGACGAATGCTGGTGAATTGCGTGCGGTGTCGCGTCGGCCGAAAAAGCTAGTTCTCGGCTTGCTCAACCCGTACCTTGACACGTGTCGGATTGCCGTGGCTGTCGAGGGTCTTGGCATCGAGTGCCTGGATCTCGATGTATGCCTCGCCTTCTTTGATGTCGCCGGCGGGGCACGTCTCGATTGTCTTGCCGGTCTCGACCACACCGGATTCGTACATGGTCTCGTCGTTTTGGATGACGCGGAATCGCTGGGGAAATTTATTGTCTTGGACGTTTTGCACGTTGACGCGCAGCTTGCCGTCCTCCTGTAGCTGAGCGACCGGCGCGACCGAAATCGTCATCATGTTGTCGCGGACGATGGCATCGAGCTCATCTTGGATTTCTTGTCGCGATTTACCCTCTGCCGTCGTGACTGAGGCGCCCGCTTCGGGCACGGGCTGCGACTGCCAGGCGTATAGTCCTACGGCGACAAGGGCGCAGACGATAGCCAGACAGACAACGACGAGTTTCTTGCGACGCCCCAGTCCTGCGAGGCGGGGCGGCTTCTTCGCACTCATGCGGCGTCCTTGGTGGTGTAGACACGTGCGAACGTGGACGGGTCCGCTCCAAAGAGCATGTGAAGCATCAGGCGGCGCGAGTAGATGAGCTCGTCAAAGTCGTGAGGGAGCTCGATGTCGTGGATACGCGCGATGTGGTGGGCGAGCGCCGAGAACGACTCGGGGTCGCAGATAACATCGGTGGTGACGTGGTAGACCGCCGTATCGGGGAACGCCTCTTCGTCGAAAGGCAGGAGATAGGGATCGTCGTCGACCTCGATGGCGACGCCGTACTGGGGCCAGTAATATGCCATGGGAACCTCCCTGCTTCTGGGGCCAAAACTTCTATCGGTTTTGGCTGTCGACGCCGACCGTATCAGCCGCTACTTGACCAATTTCTGACCAAATGCTTGACGGATTGACATCTCCGCAGGTAAAAGGTGGAAAAAATTACTTCAACTTTTTTCGAGCGACAATCGAGCGGTCGGCGACGGCGGGGCGATATGTGTCAAAAGCATCGTCTGCCGAGGAAGCCTTGCCGTTCGCCGAATTGCACAAACGTAAAAATCGCCAATTATGGAGACGGTCTCGAACACGTCGACGAAACGATGCGGTAACATCTCCCTGCAAACACTGTAGTTAGCTAAAGGGGGAGTTCGCGTGTCTGCAACCATTAAACCCTTCACCGATGAGTTCGAAGAGTATGGCCGCGATGAATCTCGTGCATCGGGCGAAGCATCGAGCATCTCGTTTCCGACAACGGAAGACGAGGTCCGTGCCATTTTGGAAACGCTCCATGCCGAGCGTGTCCCGGTAACGGTTCAGGGCGCCCGAACCGGCCTTGCCGCCGGTGCCGTGCCCCACGGTGGGCATATCCTCAATACTTCCCGTATGAATCGCTACTTGGGCCTTCGCCGCGATGAACAAGGCCAATTTCTGCTGCGCGTGGAGCCGGGCGTTGTGCTCTCGGAGCTGCGTAAGCAGCTGAGCAAGAAGGTACTGCCGACCGCTGGTTGGGACCAGGCATCGCTTGAGGCCTACGAGGAGTTCCAAGAGTCCCCCGAGCAGTTCTTTCCCACCGATCCCACCGAGGCATCTGCCTGTCTGGGTGGCATGGCGGCATGCAACGCCTCCGGCGCCCGCAGCTACGCTTACGGCCCCATGCGCCCGCATATCACGGGACTCCACGTCGCGCTGGCTGATGGCGATTTGCTTGAGCTTCAGCGCGGCGAGGCTTTTGCCCAGGGCCGCCACCTGTCGCTCGTGACGGCAGAGGGCCGTACGCTCGAGCTCGATCTTCCCGGCTATACCATGCCCGAGACAAAAAATGCCTCAGGCTATTTCGTTGCGGACGATATGGACGCCATCGACCTCTTTATCGGCGCGTGCGGCACGCTCGGCGTTATCACCGAGCTCGAGATTGCCCTGCAGGCGGCGCCTGCGGTCGTTTGGGGTGTGAGTTGCTTTTTCGATAGCGAGGACAAGGCGGTGTCCTTTACCGATTCCGTGCGCCCTGTCCTGTCCCATGCGGCTGCCATCGAGTACTTCGATGCTGGCGCCCTGGATATTCTACGTCGCCAGCGCGAGCAGTCGACGGCGTTTGCCTCGCTGCCGGCGCTCGACGACGAGGCAAAGGTCTGTGTCTACGTGGAGCTCGATTGCGATGACGAGGCGCAGGCGACCGAGGAGCTGTACCACTTGGGATGGGTGCTGGAGCTTGCGGGCGGCCGCGACGATGCGACATGGGTCGCCCGCACCGAAGTCGATCGCGAGTGCCAGCGGTTCTTCCGCCACGCGGTGCCCGAGAGCGTCAACATGCTCATCGACGAGCGTCGCCGCACCGACCCCACCATTACCAAGCTGGGATCGGATATGTCGGTGCCCAATGCACGCCTTGCCGATGTCGTGGCCCTCTATCGCCGCACGCTGGCCGAAAGCGGGCTTGAGTCTGCTGCCTGGGGACACATCGGGAACAACCATCTGCATGTGAACATCCTGCCGCGCGATGCGCAAGACTACCGTCGTGGTGGAGAGCTCTTTGCCCAGTGGGCTTCCGAGGTCACGGCCATGGGCGGTGCCGTTTCTGCCGAACACGGCGTCGGCAAGATCAAGGCGGGCTTCTTGGAGACGATGTACGGCCACGAGGCCATGGTCGAGTCGGCGCGCCTCAAACTCCAGCTCGATCCTGCCGGCCAGCTGGGTCGCGGCAACCTGTTTACGGAGAAGCTCTTGGATGAACTCGTCCAGAAAGGGGGCGCGTGAAGATGAGTGATTTCCATATGGTGGTGTGCGTCAAGGCGGTGCCCGGAAGCACCGAGGTCAAGATGGACCCCAAGACCAATACTATCGTGCGTGATGGCAAGCAGGCGGTCATTAATCCCTTCGATGCAAGTGCTCTCGAATGTGCGCTAGCGCTGAAGGACGACTTTATCGGCTTTGGCATGGACGTGCGTGTGACGGTGGTGTCGATGGGCATCCCCGCGACCAAATCGCTGCTGCGCGACTGCATCGCCCGCGGTGCCGACGACGCGCTGCTGCTGACCGACCGAGCCTTTGCGGGCGCCGATACCCTAGCCACCACCTATGCCCTCAAATGCGGCATCGAGGCACTCGAGGAGGACTTTGACCTGATCATCTGCGGCAAGATGGCAGTGGACGGCGATACGGCCCAGATCGGCCCCGAGCTGGCCGGCGCCTTTGGGGTCCCCTGCGTGACCGACGTGAGCTGTGTGCAGAGCGCGGGATTTACGACGTGTGGCTCGCTGGCGCTCGTTCACGGCTGCGATGCCGGCGAGGAGACGGTGTGTCTTGAGATGCCGTGTGCGATGACGACTGCCAAGGAGATTGGCCAGCTGCGCATGCCGAGTATTGCCGGTATTCGCGCGGCCGAGGATGCAGACGTGCGCGTGGCCAGCGCTGCCGACGTAAACGCCGATCCTTCGCGTTGCGGCCTTGCCGGATCACCGACGCAGGTCGTGCACTCGTTTGTGCCCGACCGTGACCAAACGTGCGAGGCCGTTGAGGGAACGGCGTCCGAGCAGGCGGTAAAACTTGCCAAGATTATCGAGGGGATGGCATAGATGAGCGGGCTGATTATCGATAGCGAAGCCTGCATCGGCTGTGGTCGCTGCGTTCGCGCCTGCGCCTCGGGCGGCATTGTGGTGGAGGGTGAGCGCCCCAATCGCTGTGCCCGCGTAACCGACGGCTG
The DNA here is from genome assembly GCF_003467965.1 of Collinsella sp. AM42-18AC. Classification (NCBI taxonomy): domain Bacteria; kingdom Bacillati; phylum Actinomycetota; class Coriobacteriia; order Coriobacteriales; family Coriobacteriaceae; genus Collinsella; species Collinsella sp. AM42-18AC. Next base: position 37,310 of record NZ_QSFY01000005.1, on the reverse strand, counting down.
TATCCTGTGCGGTGGGTGCGTCGACGCCTGCCCCGTCAACGCCATCTCGATTGAGCGCGACGAGGCCGCCGGCGCGGTAGACCTTGACGCATATCGAGACATTTGGGTCTTCGTGCAAACTGACAAGCACGATGCCGTGGCATCCGTGGCCTTCGAGCTCATGGGCAAGGGGCGCGAGCTTGCCGATGCACGCGGCTGTCGCCTGGTGGCGCTGATCGGCATAGGTTCCGAGGGCTCGCTCGAGGACCTCGAACACCTGGTTTGCGCGGGCGCCGACGAAGTCCTGGCCTGTCGCGACGAGCGCCTGCGTCAGAACGACGCGGAGGTCTACGCTCGCTTGATCTGCGATTTGGTAGCCGAGCGCAAGCCCGAGGCCATCCTGTACGGCGCGACCGCCTTTGGTCGCGAGCTGGCGCCCGGTGTGGCCGTGCGCTTGCAGACGGGCCTTACGGCCGATTGCACGGTGCTTTCGATGGATACGGAGACGGGTCTGCTGCAGCAGACGCGCCCGGCGTTTGGCGGCAACCTGATGGCCACCATTATCTGCCCCAACCACCGTCCTCAGATGGCAACGGTGCGCCCCGGCATCTTTAAGGCGCCCGAGTTTGACTATAGCCGCTCCGGCACGATTGCCCAGGTAGTGCTAGCGGATGACGTTAAGGCCCGTGTCGAGATCTCGATTCCCGCCGAGGAGTGGGGACAGCAGGCCTCAATTGCCGATGCCGAGCGTCTAGTCGTGGTGGGCCGCGGCATCGGCTCCAAGAAAAACCTACCGCTGATGCGAAAGCTTGCCGAGGCTCTGGGTGCCGAGCTTGGCTGCACGCGCCCCGTGGTGGAGGCCGGCTGGCTGGAGTATCGCCACCAAATTGGCCAGACGGGTGTATCGGTCTCGCCCAAGCTCCTCGTGAGCATCGGTGTCTCGGGCGCTATCCAGCATCTCGCCGGCATCGGTGGGGCGGAGTGCATTGTCGCCATCAATGAGGACCCGGATGCCTCCATCTTCGGTGCCGCCCGGTACAAGGTCGTCGGCGATGCCGTTGAGATCGTTGAGGAACTGCTGGCTCAGCTCGAGTGCTAAGCGCTTGCCAGCCAGCGGCGCAGCTCGTCCTTAAGGCGGCTCCAGGTTGCCTGCGCGGCGGGGTCGGTAAAGGGTCGCGTAATGCCAAAGGGCGCGTCGAGCAGGCGATAGATATCGCCTTGCTCGCGCGCCAGTGCACGGCTTGCCGGATGGACGAGCTCAAACATAAAGCAGATGAGCCCCACCAGGTAGTCCGCCGGCTCGTTGCGCTCTTCACGCGCGACGCAGCGATGCTCGTCAAAGGCGGTAAGCGCCGGTGTCGAGAAGTGGCTGGCGAGAAACGTGTCCTCATCCACCTTGAGGATGGTGTCGACGGTGCTGTCGGCGATGGTGCGCATAATGTCGATCTTGTCGCCATCGCGCACGATATCGCAGAAGCGCCGCGTGCGCTCGTCGAGCTGCGCGGGTAGACGGAAATCGCTGTGATAGGCAATGCTCGCTCGGATGAGCTCATCTTCTGCCGGGTCATCGATAAAGTCGCGGACGCTCGTCACGGCGGGTGCATCGGCGGGATTCTCGCCAAAGAGGACCTCGATGCCCAGCGCTGCATGGCCCATGCTCTCGGCGTCCTTAAAGGTGTCCCAGCGTCGCAGCTGCTCAAAGCGGCCTATATCGTGCAGCAGGCCGCAAAGCCATGCCAAGTCAATATCATCTGACGACCAGCCCTGCTCGCGCGCTACGGCATCGCATGCCTCGGCCACGTGGTACGTATGCTCGATTTTGAGCGCGATGCGTGGGTTGGTGGCGTCGTAGGCATCGGTGTAGCTTTTGAAGGCTGCGCGCGCCCGGTCTCGATCGATAGCTGTCATAATGACTTCCTAAAAAGTTGTGTCTTTCGATCCGGTGGCAATTGTAGGTGAACTCGGTTGCTGTCGGATGATGATTCTGCCGTATCGCTACATGCGGCTCGGAGACCTTGTCAGGATGAGAAGCGTATGGTGCTCAAAATCGTTAGAACCGTCTGGCCGGTGATGCTTACCTATGTTGCAATAGGCGCGCCGTGCGGAATGATCATGGGGCAGACGGGAATGGAACCCTGGATGGTCTTTGCCCTGAGCAGCACGTTTGTGACGGGCAGCGGCCAGTTTATGATCTGCAACCTGTGGCTGGCGGGCGTGCCTGCAGCATCGATCGTCGCGAGCGTTGCTGCCATCTCCTCGCGCTTTGCGCTTTACTCGGCATCGATCGCGCCGCATCTGACGGGTGCCTCGAAGCGTCAGACGCTGGCTGTTGCCGCGACACTTACCGAGGAGGCATATGGCATCTCGCTTGCCAAGTTGGTTGAAGGGGAGGATTGGGGCCCGCGCGAGTCCTTCGTGCTCAACGTGATTCTCATCGCAACATGGGGCGTTTCGTGTACGATGGGCGCCATCGTAGGCGCCGTTGTCGATGTTCCCACCGCCATTGCAGCCTTTGTCTGCACCTCGCTCTTTATCTGCCTGCTCTTTTCGCAGCGGCTGTCGCGCGGCAACGTTGTCGCGGCGGTTTCGGGCGCGGTGTCCGTCGCCGTATGCAAGTTCTTGGGCCTCACGAATATTGCCGTGCCGGCAAGCGTCGTGGCCGGCATTGCCATTGCGTTGGCGTGCGATGCTGTATTTGACGGAAGAGGTGCCCGCGATGCCCGTTAACGAGTTCTTGGTTCTGTGGCTGTCGTCGTGGGCTGCTATCGCGTTCTTTCGCATCGCGCCGGCGCTCGCCTTGCGCGGGCGGACCCTGTCGCCCCGCATTACCGAGGCCCTGGGCTATATCCCGCCCGCCGCCTTTGCCGCGCTGGTCGCCAACGACTTGGTGAGCCCCGGCGCGTTCGACGCGGGACTCTGGCCTGCCTTGGTTCCCTGGATTGCGGCCGCCGGCGTCGTGGTCGTGGCGGTCAAGACAAAATCGATGCTGTGGTGCTGCGTCTCGGGCATCGTACTCTATATTGTCTTGAGCCTTATATAGGGGTGGCGTCGCGGGCGCCGAATCTCGTTCCATCCCAACTCGTCGGATTTTTCACCGAGCTGGTCTATTTCTTCTGGTACCATGGTCAAACTTTACTGTAGCAAAGCGTGACGTGGGCTTTTGTACCCCGTCAGCGGAAATGGGGGTTTCATGGCACAGGAAGCGACCGCCAACGAGCAAAAGAAATTCAAGGTCCCGCGCATCCCGGGCGACATCATGATCTATCCGATGATCGTCGGTCTTTTGCTCAACACCTTCTGCCCGCAGGTTTTTGAGATCGGCGGCTTCTTTACGGCTGCCTGCCGCGGTGGCTCCAATACCATCGTCGCCGCGATCCTGCTGTTTGTGGGCGCCGGCATCAGCTTTAAGTCCACGCCGGGTGCCATCAAGACCGGTATCGTCGTGCTGATCCCCAAGCTGGTCGTCGCAGCGGCTCTCGGCCTGGGCGTGGCATATTTCTTTAACGACAACTTCCTGGGTCTGAGCTCCGTGTCTATCATCGGCGGCATCACGTTTTGCAACATGGCGCTCTATACGGGCATCATGGGCGAGTTCGGCGATGAGTCCGAGCAGGGCGCCGTCGGTATCCTGTTCTTTACGGCTGGCCCCGCCGTCACGATGATCATCCTCGGTGTTTCCGGCCTCGCCAACATTCCCATTGGCACCATTATCGGCTCCATCTTGCCACTCGTTATCGGCATGGTTCTGGGCAACCTGTTCCCGTTTATCAAGAACCTGCTGGTTCCCGGTGCCAATCCCGCGATTGCCGTCATCGGATTTCAGCTCGGTGCGTCCATGAGCCTGTCGAGCTTTATCACCGGCGGTATTTCCGGCATCTTGCTGGGCCTTGTCACGCTGTTTGTCGTCGGTCCCATCACCTTTGCGTTCGAGCGTCTGTGCGGCGGCAATGGCAAGGCCGCTGTGGCTTGCTCCACCATTGCCGGCACGGCTATGACCACGCCGGTTGCTCTTGCTGAGGTCGCGCCGCGCTATGCCGAGCTTGCGCCCACCGCGTATGCGCAGATCGCCACCGCCGTCATCATCACGGCCATCATGGCCCCGATTCTGACCGGCTGGGTCGATAAGAAGTTCTGCCACGGCGAAGAGGATCTGTCGGTCGAAGGCGTCGAGGCTATTGAGGAGGCCGTCGCGACCGACATCGACGGCGAGTAATCGTCGACGCGAGTCAATCAAGCCGGCGTGTGCAATTCGCGCCGTATGGGCGCCCGAACGAGAGCTGTCTTGCAGTGGCGTTCGGGCGCTCTGCTATTATTCCCTATACCCCTGCGGAGTAGGGGTGTTTATTGCCCAGGCACGAATCGGGCGATTCTGACCACTTGGATATTGAAGGGATGGCGTCTAGTGGTTAAGGCACTCAAGATTGAGATATTCGTGCTATGCATGATTGTTCTTATCGGGCTTGCCGTGCGAAGTCGTCGCTCCTTGTTCTCGAGTACCCAGCAGCTATTGTTTAGCATGCTTGGCTACACCTCTGCCGCGTACATATTATTCGATATGATCTGGACGCTTTCGGACGGTGTGGACGGCACGTTGGGCATTGCTGCCAACTGGATTTCCAACGCGGTTTCGTTTTCGCTCTTTGCTATCGCGTGTCTCATTTGGTTTATCTATTCCGAGACGGTGCAGGGTTCTCGCCTTTTGACCTCGCGCTATAGGGTGGTGCTTGTAGCGTTGCCTACGGCTCTGGTGGTCGTGCTGGCGTTTACCAGTTACTGGACGCATGCCCTGTTCTATATCGATTCGCAGGGCGTGTATCGTCGCGGTTTTGCCTATATGATCCAGCCCATCGTCAGCTACTGTTACGTTATACATACGTCCCTGCATGCATTTGTGCAATCTCGCAGGGTCGAGAGCCTGCAGACGAAGGCCATCTATCGAACCTTGGCATTTTTCGCCATTCCGGCCCTGGTGGGCGGTACCTTTCAGGTCGTATACTCGGTGCCCGGCCTTTGTGTCGGCATAATGATTAGCATGTTGCTGCTCTACATCATCTACCAGGAGCAGCTCATCTCGACCGACCCGTTGACTGGACTTAACAATCGCAACCGTTTTGAGACCTATATGCTGTCGCTCTTCTCAAATGTGGATCAGGCCGAAGATGTATATCTGCTTATGATGGACGCCGACGGCTTTAAGCAGATTAACGATCGCTATGGGCATGTGGAGGGCGACCACGCTCTTCAGGTCATATCCGCTGCGCTCAAAGAAGTCTGCTCGGCGTCTGGCGGCTTTATCGCACGTTATGGTGGCGATGAGTTCGTGGTGCTCCAAAAGGCAGTGGCGGAACAGGATATCATGCATCTGTGCGCGACAATCAACGATGAGCTCGCGCGCGCCGAGGTTCCGTATCTGTTGCGGATGTCCATCGGCTACGCACGGGTTGGTGATGGCGTCGATACCTGGCAAGACTTGCTTCGTGCTGCCGACGCGGAGCTCTACCGCGTAAAGCGCGAGAAGAAGAAAGCCGGCGTTCAGATACGCTAGGAAAAGGGGCACACGACCGTTGCGATGGTCGTGCGCTCCTTTTGCGTTTGTGGGGGCCACCGGTCATAATGCCCAGGCGCGGTGCGGCAAGACGGGCGTCTGCCGCCGCGACTCGGTGCGAAATCAACGAGAACCAGTGCATTCCATTAAGCTAAAGTGTGTGAAGGTTCTCCCTAAAAAGGTGAGCTCTCTAGGCTTTTTTGGGTTTGTTGACGATGATGATGCCGCTGCAGACCAAGAGCAGGGCAACGATGACAGTAACGGGGCTCGTGCCGGCGCCCTCGCCAAGCAGCAGTGCGCTCAGCAGTACGCCAAAGACCGGGTTCATAAATCCAAAGACCGAGACGCGGCTGACGGGGTTGACGGCAAGCAGGCGCGACCACAGCGAGTAGGCGACCGCGGAGATAAGCGCCATGTAGATGATGAGCACGATGGCGGGGACAATCGCTGTGGGGGAGAGCGCGCTACCCATCAAAAAGCCGATGGCGGTGAGGACCAGGCCGCCGACCAAGAACTGCCACCCGGCAAGCAAGACGCCGTCGTGCTTGCGCGAGAAGATGCCGATCAGGCAGGTCGAAAGAGCACCCGCGACAGTGGAGGCTAGGATAAAGCCCTCGCCATCGAGCCTGAAGCCAAAGGTGCCATCTGCGCCCGAGAGGTTGACGAGCGCGACGCCGGCAAAGCCCAGCGCACAGCCAAGCACCTTGGCCGTATTGAGCTTCTCGGTGTGAAATGCCAGGGCGGCAAAGAGGATTGCGAGGAAGTTGGCGCTGGCCTCGATGATGGAGCTCGACATGGCGCTGGCGCGCGAGAGTCCCAGGTAGAAAAAGAAGTACTGGCCGATAGTCTGGAAGAGCGACAACGTGAGGATGGGCTTGATGTCGCGCGCTTGCGGAACGAGCGGACGACGCTGGGCCACGCTCATGCCAACAATGACCAGCATGCCGGCAAGGGTGAAGCGTAGACCCGCGAAGAGCAGCTGCGAGGCGCTATCGTGCGCGGGGATGCCGAAGAGGCCGTAGCCGATCTTGATGCAGGGAAAGGCCGATCCCCAGAGCGCGCAGCAAACGAGGCAGCCCAGGATGAGTCCGGGCAGGGTGGCGAGATACGGCTTGCGGCTTTCCATGATGTCCTTCCTATGTGCGCGAAGCAAAAAAGAACCCGCCACCGGGAGTGCCGGTGGCGGGTGATGTTACCCGAGGGGATTGTACCCGATGGGATAGCTTTAAGCGAAGTAGGCCACGCCGCTTTCAAAGATCGGCATGAACTTATCGCCGGGGACATGCTCGGGCACGTTGCGGTACAGGTTGTCGCCGCGACGCTCGGCGTGGCCCATCTTGCCTAGGACGCGGCCGTCGGGGCTCGTGATGCCCTCGATGGCGAGTGCAGAGCCGTTGGGGTTGACGGAAAGATCCATGCTGGGCTTGCCGTCCTCGCCCACGTACTGCGTGGCGACCTGGCCGTTGGCGATAAGCTGGGCGAGCACCTCGTCGTTAGCGACGAAGCGGCCCTCGCCGTGACTGATGGCGACGGTGTAGGGGTCGTCCAGGCTGCACTGCGACAGCCACGGGGACAGGTTGGACGAGATGCGGGTGCGCACCAGGCGGCTCTGATGGCGACCGATGGTGTTGAACGTCAGCGTGGGCGCATCGGGCGTGGCGTCGACGATGTCGCCGTAGGGCACCAGGCCGAGCTTGACCAGAGCCTGGAAGCCGTTGCAGATGCCCAGCATCAGGCCGTCGCGGGCCTTGAGCAGGTCGCGGACCGCTTCGGTGACCTCGGGAGCGCGGAAGAACGCCGTGATGAACTTGGCGGAGCCGTCGGGCTCGTCGCCGCCCGAGAAGCCGCCGGGGATCATGACAATCTGGCTTGCACGGATGCGACGGGCAAGCTCGTGGGTGCTCTCGGCGACGGCCTCGGGCGTGAGGTTGTTGATCACGAAGGTGTCGGCTTCGGCACCGGCGGCACGGAAGGCGCGGGCGCTGTCGTACTCGCAGTTGTTGCCGGGGAACACGGGGATGATCACGCGCGGGCGGGCGATCTTGGCGCCGCCGTACACGTGGATGTCCTTGGCGCGGAAGTCGATGGTCTCGACCTCGGGGGTCTCGCCGGCGCTGCGGTAGGCGAAGACGCCCTCGATGCCGCTCTCCCAGGCCTCCTGGAGCTCGGCGAGCTCGATGACCTCGGAGCCGGTGTCGATGACATAGCCCTCGACGGTGGTACCCAGGGGCTCGACGACAACGCCGTCGGCGACCTCGGGCAGCTCGGCGTCATCGGCGAGCTCGACGATAAAGCTGCCGTAGAGCGGGGTGAAGAGGCTCTCCACGTCCACGTCCTCGGCTAGCTCGATGCCGATCTGGTTGCCGACGCACATCTTAAAGAGGCTCTCGGCGCCACAGCCGTAGCCGGGCGTGGAGACGGCCAGAGCGTTGCCGTTGGCGGTGAGCGCCTCGACGGCGTCAAACGCGGCGAGCAGCTGCTGAGCGTCGGGGCGGTAGTCCTCACCATAGGTGGCGGGGGCGATGCGCACGACGCGATGCGTCAGACCCTTGAACTCGGGCGAGACGGCACGGGCGGCCTTACCAACGGCAACAGCGAAGCTGATCAGGGTCGGCGGAACGTTGAGCTCACCGGCCTCGTCCTCAAACGAACCACTCATGGAGTCCTTGCCGCCGATGGCGCCGGCACCCAGGTCGACCTGAGCCATGAGGGCGCCCAGGACGGCTGCCGTGGGCTTGCCCCAGCGCTCGGCCTCGGTGCGCAGACGCTCGAAGTACTCCTGGAAGGAGAGGTAGGCGCGCTTGTGCTCAAAGCCGGCGGCAACGAGCTTGGCGATGGACTCGACCACGGACAGGTAGGCGCCGGCAAACTGGTCGGCTTCCATCAAGTAGGGGTTGAAGCCCCATGCCATGGCGCTTGCCGTGGTGGTCTCGCCGTCCACGGGGAACTTGGCGACCATGGCCGAGCTCGGGGTGAGCTGCGTCTTGCCGCCAAAGGGCATGAGCACGGTTGCGGCACCGATGGTGGAGTCGAAGCGCTCGGAAAGGCCCTTGTTAGAGGCGACGTTAAGATCGGTGACGAGCGAGGTCATGCGCTCGGCGAGCGTGGTGCCGGCCCAGCTGGGCTGCCACACGCTACGGGCGCACACGTGGGCGACCTGGTGCTTGGGCGCGCCGTTGGAGTTGAGGAACTCGCGGGACAGGTCGACGATGGCGACGCCGTTCCAGGCCATGCGCATGCGCGGCTCGGCGGTGACCTCGGCGATAACGGTCGCCTCGAGGTTCTCCTCGGCGGCGTAGCCCATGAACTCCTCGACGTCACCGTCGGCGACGGCGCAGGCCATGCGCTCCTGGGACTCGGAGATAGCGAGCTCGGTGCCGTCCAGGCCGTCGTACTTCTTGGTCACGGTGTCCAGGTCGACATACAGGCCGTCGGCAAGCTCACCCACGGCGACCGAGACGCCGCCGGCGCCAAAGTCGTTGCAGCGCTTGATCAGGCGGCAGGCGTCGCCGCGGCGGAACAGACGCTGCAGCTTGCGCTCGACCGGGGCGTTGCCCTTCTGGACCTCGGCGCCCGAGGTCTCGATGGACTCGGTGTTCTGGGTTTTGGATGAGCCGGTGGCACCGCCGATGCCGTCACGGCCGGTGCGGCCACCCAAAAGGATGATCTTGTCGGTGGGGGCGGGGCACTCGCGGCGTACGTGGTTTGCCGGGGTAGCGCCCACGACGGCACCGACCTCCATGCGCTTGGCCACGTAGCCGGGGTGATAGAGCTCGTTGACCTGGCCGGTGGCAAGGCCGATCTGGTTGCCGTAGCTGGAGTAGCCGGCGGCAGCGGTGGTTACGAGCTTGCGCTGCGGCAGCTTGCCCTCGAGCGTCTCGGACACGGGGACGGTGGGGTCGCCGGCGCCGGTGACACGCATGGCCTGGTACACGTAGCTGCGGCCCGAGAGCGGGTCGCGGATGGCGCCGCCCACGCAGGTGGCGGCACCGCCGAAGGGCTCGATCTCGGTCGGGTGGTTGTGGGTCTCGTTCTTAAAGAGGAACAGCCAGTCCTGGTCCTCGCCATCGACATCGACCTTCACCTTGACGGTGCAGGCGTTGATCTCCTCGGACTCGTCGACATCGGTCATGACGCCGGTCTTCTTAAGGTACTTGGCGCCGATGGTGCCCATGTCCATGAGGCAGACGGGCTTGGCGTCGCGACCGAGCTCGTGGCGCATTTCCATGTAGCGGTCGAAGGCCTGCTGCACCACGGCGTCGTCGATCGTCACGTCGTCCAGGACGGTGCCGAAGGTGGTGTGGCGGCAGTGATCGGACCAGTAGGTGTCGATCACGCGGATCTCGGTGATGGTGGGGTCGCGATCCTCATCGCGGAAGTACTGCTGGCAGAAGGCGATGTCCGCCTCGTCCATGGCAAGACCGCGCTCGGAGATAAAGGCGGCAAGGCCGGCCTCGTCGAGCTCGCGGAAGCCGTCGAGCACCTCGACGGGCGCAGGCTCGGGGGTCTCCATGTACAGTGTCTTGGGCAGGTCGAGCGAGGCGATGCGCGCCTCGACGGGGTTCACCACGTAGTGCTTGATGGCCTCGACGGCGGCTTCGTCCAGAGCGCCCGAGATCATATAGACCTTGGCGGAGCGCACGGCGGGGCGCTCGCCCTGGCTGATGAGCTGCACGCACTCGCTGGCGGAGTCGGCGCGCTGGTCAAACTGGCCAGGCAGGAATTCGACGGCAAAGACGGCGCCGTCGCTTGCGGGGAGCTCGTCGTAGGTCACATCGACCTGGGGCTCGCTAAAGACGGTCGGCACGCAGGAGCGGAAAAGCTCCTCGTCGATGCCCTCGACGTCGTAGCGGTTGATGATCCTCAGGGCCTCGATGCCCTTGATGCCGAGAATCTCGGTCAGCTCGCCCTTGAGCTGCTGGGCCTCGACGTCGAACCCGGGTTTCTTCTCCACGTAGATACGAGAGACCATTGGTTCCTGCCTTCCTGATCGGTTGGGCGTACGGTACGGTATGCGGCAGCGGTCGGTTTGCGGGGTCTGCCCTGCGGTCGCCTTGAGCCACATGTTTGTAAACCTCACTATGATACGACAGCTCGCGGCGCGTTGAGGACGGCGAGGGTGCTACAGTGAAGCGCAAACAAGAGAAAGGCATCACATGGCATTCGTTTCGCTCGCCATCATCGCACTCGTGGCCTTTGCGAGTCCTTTTATCGCCTCGGCGATTCCTGGAAAACCCGTTCCCGAGACGGTCTTTTTGCTCGTGCTCGGCGCGGTGCTGGGACCCCATATGCTCGGCGTCATCCATGTAGATGCCGAGGTCTCGCTCGTGTCCGAGCTCGGTCTGGCCTTTTTGTTCCTGCTTGCCGGCTTTGAGATCGACCCCAAGAGCATCACGGGCGTCGAGGGACGCTACGGTTTGGCGACGTGGGTCGTCACGCTTGGTATCGCCTGGCTCGCCGTGCGCTTTACCCCGTGGTTCTCGGTCAGCCATTTCGACGGTATCGCCGTGACGCTTGCCCTCACTTCGACGGCGCTCGGCACGCTCGTGCCCATCATGCGTGAGCGTTCGCTCGCCGGCACACGCGTGGGCGACTCGATTCTCGCGTATGGCACCTGGGGCGAACTTGGGCCCGTGCTTGCTATGTCGGTGCTGCTGTCTGCCCGCACTGGCATTCAAACGCTTGTAATCCTTGGCTTGTTTGCGGTGGTTTGCGTGTTGCTGGCCGTGGTCCCAAGCCGCTCCAAGCGCGTCGGCAGCCGCTTCTTTGCGTTTGTCGAGGAACGCGCCGATACCACGTCACAGACCTTCGTGCGCCTGACGGTGCTCATCCTGGTCACACTCGTGGCGTTCTCGGCCGTCTTTGATCTCGACATCGTGTTGGGTTCTTTTGCCGCCGGCTTTGTCTTGCGCTATATCATCCCCGAGGGCAACCATACGCTCGAGACCAAGCTTGACGGCCTGGCCTACGGCTTTTTGATTCCGGTGTTCTTTACCGTGTCGGGCGCAAAGATCGACCTGACGGCCGTGGCGTCGCGCCCGGGCTTGCTCGCGGGCTTTATCGTGGCGTTGTTGATCATTCGCGCGGTGCCCATTCTTATCTCTATGAGCATTTGTCCTGCGACGCGCGATGTGTCGGCGTACGGTCGCATTACCGTTGCCCTGTACTGCACCACGGCGCTGCCGATCATCGTTGCCGTGACGAGCGTTGCCGTCAACGCGGGTGCGCTGTCGCAAGACATCGCGTCGGTTATGGTTGCCGCCGGCGCCATCACGGTGTTCTTGATGCCGCTGCTCGCGCAGCTCTTCTACCGCGTGGTGGATGCTGCGCCGGTCGCCGCCGTGGCAGAGGTTGCCGAGCATCCATCCGATGCGCTCGACATCTTGCGCGCCCACCACGACCTAGCGAGCTTGCTCGCGCGCGAGCACGAGCTGCTGACCTCGCATGGCCATGGTCGCGTATTCGAGGGCCTGCCTACGCTCGATACGATTGCCGAGCGTCTTTCCGCCGAGGCAGCGAGCGGCCACATCGATGCCCGCATCGTGGACGCGGCGCACCTGCTTGCCGATAAGACCTATGGAGACGAGGTCGACCCGTCCGAGCTGACTCCGCGTGAGCGCCGCCGCCTGGAGCGCGCCAAGCTCGCTGTGCGCGAATACCGCCGTCGCATGCTGGAGCTCTATGCGCGCGAAGAAGCCGAAGACGACGACGGTAAGTAGTCGATACTTTCTCGGGGAAGCCGCGTCCCGCTTTGAAGGCTCGGAACGGGATGTGGTTTCCGAAACGGGGGCCGTTGGGAAGCTGTGTCCCGGAATGGGCGCTCAGAGTGGGATGCAGTTTCCGCAAGGAGGTCCTGGGGGAAACCGTGCCCCGTTCTGATCCGAAATACTGGGACATAGTTTCCCTTTCATAACAGGAGAAGGCGCGCTGTCTGCAGTTGATTCAGACGGCGCGCCTTTTTGGTTGAGCTATGTTGAAGCTTGAAGCCAAAGCTTGTGGCTCCTTAGGAGCGGGCGGCTCCGTCGACGGGGAGCACGGCGCCCGTGACATAGGAGGACATGTCGCTCGCCAGGAAAACAAAGGCGTTGGCGACATCCTCGGGCTCGCCCATGCGACCCAGCGGAATGGTGGCGATGATGGGCTTGATGACCTCTTCGGGCAGGTTGGCGACCATGTCGGTCTTAGTCACGCCGGGGGCGACGGCGTTGACGCGGATGCCCATGGGAGCGAGCTCGCGCGAGAGCGACTGGACCATACCGTTGACGGCAAACTTGGACGTGGGGTAACCGACGCCGGAGGGCTGGCCGTACTTGGCGACCATCGAGCTTGTGGTAGTGATGGTGCCGCCGTGGCCGGCCTCGGTCATGATCTTGGCGGCAGCCTGGTGGCCATTAAAGACGGCGACGACGTTAAGGTCCATGACCTTTGCGAACTCCTCGGCCGTGTAGTCCAAGAGGGGTGAACGCTGGGAGATACCGGCATTGTTGACGACCGTGTCCAAGCCGCCCATGTCGGCTGCAGTCTGCGTAAAGGCCTCAGTCACGGCCTCGAGCGAGGTGAGATCGCAGGAGCGACCCCAGACCTTGGCGTCGGGATAGGCGGCTGTCAGCTTCTCAACGGCCGTGTCGGCAGTCTCTTGGCGCGAGCCAAAGACGGTGACGGCAGCGCCTTCCTCGATAAAACGGCAGGCGATGGCATAGCCGATACCGCGTGTGCCTCCGGTGATGATTGCTTTCTTGCCCTCGAGCAACATGGTGCTTCCTCTCATCGCGGGCGGACATTCGCAACACAGCGTAGCCGTAACCGGAATCGGCCGTGTTTGCATATCGGTGAACGGTAGCCCGCGTTACCGATGAGCGGCTCGCGCAAATGTGCTCTGCCGTTGTGCTTAGGGCAGGAGACAAAAGGGCTCCCGTCCCACATCGGACGGGAGCCCTCAAAGCGTGTATTGCTAGGCGAGCGTTGAGTTAGTTGGCCATAACGCCTTCGATCCAGGCCTCGACGTCCTCGATGCGCAGGACGTTGGCGACCTCGGCCACGCAGTCGACGCTGGCAAGCTCGGCGGCGGCAGCCTGAACGTCCTTCTCGAGCGCGCGGTGCGTCAGGAAGATAACCGAGCAGGCATCGCTGACGCCCGACTTGCCGTCCTCGACCTGGTTGATGAGCGAGATCGAGATGTTGTGCTTGGCAAAGATGTCGACCGTCTCGGACAGGGCGCCCACGCGGTCGGCGACCTTCAGGCGCACATAGTACTTGGTCTGGAGCTCGTCCATGGGCTTAAAGGTGAGGTTGTGGCCATAGGGCTCAATCTCGGGCAGCGGAGCCACGCCGCGGCTGATCTGCTCGGAGAGCGACAGGATATCGCCCACGACGGCGCTCGCGGTGGGGAAGGAGCCTGCGCCCGCGCCGTAGAACATGGTCTCGCCCACGGCGTCGCCTACCACGTAGACGGCGTTCATGGCGCCGTTGACCTTGGCGAGCATATGGTCTGCGGGGATCAGCGTGGGATGCACGCGAACGTCGACGCCAGCGTCGGTGTTGCGGGCGATGCCGAGCAGTTTGATGGTGTAGCCGAGCTCGCGGGCCTGGGCGATGTCCTCGGCGCCGATGGTGCGGATACCCTGCTGGTACACATCATCGGTGGTAACGCGGGTGCCAAAGCCGATGGAGGCGAGGATGGCCGTCTTGCTGGCGGCATCGAAGCCGTCGACGTCGGCGGACGGGTCGGCCTCGGCATAGCCCTTAGCCTGTGCGTCGGCGAGCACGTCAGCGTAATCGGCGCCCTCGGCGTCCATGCGCGACAGGATGTAGTTGGTGGTGCCGTTGAGGATGCCGGCGATGGTCAGGATCTTGTTACCCACCAGGTCGTGCTCGAGTGTGCTGACAATGGGGATGCCGCCACCGCAGCTGGCCTCGCACTTAATCTGCACGCCGCACGCACGCGCCTTCTCGGCAAGCGTCTCGACATGGCGGCCCAGCAGGGCCTTGTTGGCGGAGACGACATGCTTGCCGTTCTCGAAGGCAGTGGTGAAGATCTCGGTTGCGGGATGCTCGCCACCAATCAGCTCGACGACGATGTCGACGGCGGGGTCGGTGACGACATCGTGCCAGTCGCTCGTAAAGGCCTCGCGCTCAATGCCTGCCGCCTCGGCCTGCTCCCAAGCAAGCGCGCAGGCGCGGGTCAGCTTAAGGTCGATGCCGTAGGCTGCCAGGTACTCATCGTGGTGGCTCTTGATCAGACGGGCCACGCCGCCGCCGACGGTTCCCAGACCGATCAGACCGACGTTCACGGTGCGCAGGGGTTCGCTCATAGATAACTCCTTCGTGCATCTTATGGATGGATAAACCGCTTAAAGGTTGAGTGCATTCTAGCGTGAACCGGGGGCGCGTGCTCGCCAGGCAACAGGAGCCGCACAAAACGGCACCCCCGAAACGCTGCGGAAACATTGGAAACACGCTCGCTACAAACGGACTTCCGTAACAAACTGTCAACGTTTGCGCCATAAGGTTTGCCCTGTACCGCAAGACGGCCGCACCGCGGCCAGCGAAAAAGGGGGACACCATGTTCAACATCAACAGCACGCTCAGCCGTAGGAACTTTCTCGCCGGCGCTGCGGCGCTCGGCAGCACCGCCGCACTCGCTGGTTGCTCGTCGGGTGGCTCGGACGGCGGCACCGCCGATGACGGCAAGACCTTCAAGATCGGTGTCATCGGCCCTCTGACCGGCGCCGCGGCAACCTATGGCGTTTCGGCCGAGAAGGGTGCCAAGCTTGCCGCCAAGGATTTCTCGACCAAGGACTTCAAACTCTCGCTTAAGTCCGAGGATGACGTCGCCGACGGCGAGAAGGCTATCAACGCCTTCAATACCCTGTGCGACTGGGGCATGCAGGCTCTCGTCGGCCCCGTCACGACTGGTGCCGCCGTCGCTGTCTCGGGCGAGATCGCCGACGATATGCTCATGGTCACGCCCTCTGCTTCGTCCCTCGACGTCACCAAGGACAAGACCACGATTTTCCAGGTTTGCTTTACCGACCCCACCATGGGCGCGAGTGCTGCCAAGTTTTTGGCCGAGAAGTATGCAGACGCCAAGATCGCCCTGTTCTACAACTCCGGCGATACGTACAGCTCGGGTGTTGCCGATGCCTTTGCCGAGCAGGCCAAGGAGTCCAAACTTGATATCGTCGATACCGAGACCTTTAAGGACGACTCCTCCACGAGCTTTACCAACCAGCTCACCAAGGCCAAGGAGGCCGGCGCCACGCTCATCTTTGCGCCGATCTACTACACGCCGGCGTCCGTTTTGCTCAAGAACGCCAAGGACATGGGATACGACATGACCCTCATGGGTACCGACGGCATGGACGGCCTGCTCTCCGTTGAGGGCTTCGACACCTCCCTTGCCGAGGGCGTGCTGCTCATGACCCCGTTCTCTGCCGACGATGAGAAGAACGCCGACTTTGTCAAGGCATATAAGGACGCCTACGACGAGACGCCCAACCAGTTTGCCGCCGATGCCTATGACTGCGTCCATGCGATTGTCGAGGCTATCGATAAGGCAGACATCGATATTACGGCCGACGGCGCCGACATTGCCGGCGATCTTGCCAAGGCCATGCGCAAGATCAAGATCGAGGGCCTGACGGGCGAGCTCACGTGGAACGACGAGGGCCAAGTCGAGAAGCCCGCTACAGCCTATGTGATCCAGGACGGCAAGTACATCGCCGCCTAAGTGCGTATAAAGCGCTACCGGTGAGGCCGTTTTAATCAGGGCAGGGAAGCTTGTAACAGAATGGAAACATTACTTTCACACAATAAAGTGGCTAAACTGCATAAACAAATAGAAATACGCATAATTATGGATAAACGGACAAAACAAAAGAATAGTTGAAATAATCGCCACTTTTCTCAACTAAAGCGTCTACTATTTTGCGAACGCCGAACACGGCGAAGGATGGCCTGTTGGGTAACCGAAACCCGACGAGATTTGAGAGGAGAGCCGCATGTCGAGCCTCACCGGTAAGTCATTGAACCCTGTTATGAATCGCAGGAGCGTTATCGCGAGCGCAGCAGGTCTGGGGGCGATGTCCATTCTAGCTGGCTGCTCCTCCAACGGCGGCGACAGCGGTTCCGCTTCGGGCGACGCTTCGTTTAAGATCGGCACCATCGGACCGCTGACCGGCGCCAACGCGTCCTACGGCAAGTCCGTTACCCAGGGTGTCGAGCTTGGCTGCAAGGATTTCTCGACCAAGGAGCTGCCGCTTGCCAGCAAGGCCGAGGATGACCAGGCCGACGGCGAGAAGGCCGTCAACGCCTTTAACACCCTGCTCGACTGGGGCATGCAGGCCCTCGTCGGCCCGACCACCACGGGTGCGTCGGTTGCCGTTGCCGCCGAGTGCGGTAACGACCCCAAGACGTTCATGATCACCCCGTCCGCGTCCTCCGAGGACGTCACCGACGGCAAGGATTGCGTCTTCCAGGTTTGCTTTACCGACCCCAACCAGGGCGTCAACGCTGCCAAGTTCCTGGCGCAGAAGTATGCGGACGAGAAGTTCGTACTGTTCTATAACTCCGGCGACGCCTATTCTTCGGGTATCGCAGATTCCTTTAAGGCCCAGGCCGCTGAGTCTAAGCTCGAGATTGTTGACGAGGAGACCTTTAAGGACGACTCTGCCACGAGCTTTACCAACCAGCTGACCAAGGCCAAGCAGGCCGGCGCCACCATGATCTTCGCGCCGATCTACTACACGCCGGCGTCCGTCCTGCTCAAGAACGCCAAGGACATGGGCTACGACGTCAAGATGATGGGCTGCGACGGCATGGACGGCATCCTGGGCGTTGAGGGCTTCGACACTTCTCTTGCCGAGGGCCTGCTGCTTATGACCCCGTTCTCCGCCGACGACGAGAAGAATGCCGACTTCGTCAACGCTTACAAGGATAAGTACGGCGATACCCCCGACCAGTTTGCCGCCGACGCCTACGATGGCGTGCACGCGGTGGCTGAGGCCCTCAAGGAGGCCGGTCTTGGTGTCGACGCCGATCCGACCGAGGTCGCCGAGAAGCTGCCCAAGGCTATGCTCAAGATTACCGTTGACGGTCTGACCGGCAAGCTCACCTGGAACGATAAGGGTCAGGTCCAGAAGGACCCCACGGCGTACGTTATCACCGATGGCAAGTACGTACAGGCCTAATAGACCGCCTTACATAGAGCGGTTTTGATCCCAAGCAGGGGAGGTTTTGGCCTTCCCTGCTTGCTTGGTATCTAGGGACAGTGTAACGTCCCTGTTTCATACATTAACTGGAAACCTATTCGAAAGGGGGATGTGGAACATGACGGTCTTTATCCAATACCTGGTCAACGGCCTGTCCATGGGCAGCGTCTACGCCATCATCGCGTTGGGCTACACCATGGTCTACGGTATCGCCAAGATGCTGAACTTCGCTCACGGCGACGTTATCATGGTCGGTGCCTATGTCTCGTTCTGTGCCACGTCGTATCTCGGCCTCCCGGGCTGGGCATCTGTAATTCTCTCTTGTGTGGTCTGCACCGTTCTCGGTGTTCTCATCGAGGGTCTGGCATACAAGCCGCTGCGTCAGGCGGGCCCGCTGGCCGTTCTGATCACGGCCATCGGCGTGTCTTACTTCCTGCAGAACGCCGCGCAGCTTCTGTGGGGCGCCACGCCCAAGAACTTCACTTCGCTCGTCACCTTCCAGGTGCCGGAGTTCTTGGCCAAGTTCAATGTAAGCGCCGTTTCGCTCGTCACCATCGTCGCCTGCCTGGTTATCATGGCCGGTCTGATGTTCTTTACAGGTAAGACCAAGATGGGCAAGGCCATGCGCGCCGTGTCCGAGGACAAGGCAGCCGCTCAGCTCATGGGCATCAACGTCAACCGTACCATCTCGATGACGTTTGCCATCGGCTCCGCCCTTGCCGCCATCGCCGGTGTGCTCCTGTGCTCCTACTCGCCGGTCCTGCAGCCCACCACGGGCGCCATGCCTGGCATCAAGGCCTTCGACGCCGCCGTCTTCGGCGGTATCGGCTCCATCCCCGGTGCCTTTGTCGGTGGCATTCTCATCGGCATCATCGAGGCGATGGCACAGGCTTACATTTCCACGAGCCTTGCCAACTCCATCGTCTTTGGTGTTTTGATCATCGTCCTGCTCGTCAAGCCTGCCGGCCTCTTGGGCAAGTACGTCCCCGAGAAGGTGTAGGTGAGCGTTATGAAGTTTCTTAAAGACAAGCAGACGCGTCACGACTTTGTTACGTACGCCATGTGCCTTGTGGCGTTCGCCATCGTGTTCTTTATGCAGTCCAACCATATGATTCCGCGCATGATCGCCGGTCAGCTGGTTCCCATCACGGCCTATATCGTCATGGCCATCTCCCTTAACCTCGTCGTCGGCATCGCGGGCGACTTGTCGCTGGGCCACGCGGGCTTTATGAGCGTCGGCGCCTATACGGGCATCGTTACCGCGGTCGCGCTGGAGAGCGCCGTTCCCTCCGATCCGGTGCGCCTTATCATCAGCATCGTGGTCGGTGCCATCGCTGCCGCCATCCTGGGCTTCTTGATCGGCATCCCGGTCCTTCGCCTGAGCGGCGATTACCTGGCTATCGTGACGCTGGCTTTTGGCGAGATCATCAAAGAGATCGTCACCTGCCTTATCGTGGGCGTCGACTCCCGCGGCCTGCATGTGATCTTTAACATCACAGGTAACTCCACGATCGACGACCTGCACCTGCTCGAGGACGGCACCGCCATCATCAAGGGCGCGCAGGGCGCATCGGGCGTGTCGACGTACTCGACCTTCCTCGCCGGTGCCATCCTGGTCATGGTCGCACTCGTGATCGTGCTCAACCTGGTTCGCAGCCGTACCGGCCGTGCCATTATGGCCGTGCGCGACAACAAGATCGCTGCCGAGTCCGTGGGCATCTCCGTCACCGAGTACCGCATGATCGCCTTCGTGGTTTCCGCCGCTCTCGCCGGCGCTGCCGGAGCCCTCTTCGGCGGTAACTTCTCGCAGCTTTCCGCCACCAAGTTCGACTTCAACACGTCCATCCTCATCCTGGTGTTCGTGGTCCTGGGCGGTCTGGGCAATATGCGCGGCTCCGTCATCGCGGCGGCGTTGCTCACGGTGCTTCCCGAGCTGCTCCGTCAGTTCTCGGACTACCGCATGCTCATCTACGCCATCGTGCTGATTCTGGTCATGATCTTTACCAACAACCCGCAGCTCAAGTCGTTCTTCGCACGCATTAAGGACCGCTTTGCTTCCAAGAAGGAGGTGGCAGCCGATGCCCAGTAAGTTTGAGTTCAACAAGGGCAAGATGGTCCCGTATCCTTCTGGCGCCATCGTTCCCGACCGCGACCTGGGCCAGCGCCCGGCGCTCGAGTGCATCCACTTGGGCATTGAATTTGGCGGCCTTAAGGCAGTCGACGACTTTAGCCTGACCATCGGTAAGACCGAGATCGCCGGTCTGATCGGTCCCAACGGTGCCGGTAAGACCACGGTCTTCAACCTGCTCACCAAGGTGTACCAGCCCACGCACGGTACTATCCTGCTCGACGGCGAGGACACCTCGGGCAAGTCGGTCTATCAGGTCAACCGTATGGGTATCGCCCGTACGTTCCAGAACATTCGCCTGTTCAACACCATGACGGTGGAGGACAACGTTAAGGTCGGCCTGCACAACCAGGAGCGCTACTCTGGTTTTGAGGGCGTGCTGCGTCTGCCGACGTACTGGAAGCACGAGAAGGCCGCCCACGAGCGCGCCATGGAGCTGCTGTCCATCTTTGATATGGAGCACCTGGCAAACGAGCAGGCCGGCTCGCTGCCTTACGGCGCCCAGCGTCGTCTGGAGATCGTCCGTGCGCTTGCCACCAACCCCAAACTGCTGCTGCTCGACGAGCCTGCCGCCGGCATGAACCCGTCCGAGACCGCGGAGCTCATGGAGAACATCGTCAAGATCCGCGACACCTTTGGCATCGCCATTATGCTTATCGAGCATGATATGTCGCTCGTCATGAACATCTGCGAGGGCATCTGCGTGCTCAACTTTGGTAAGGTCATCGCCAAGGGCACGGCCGAGGAGATCCAGAACAACGATGCCGTAATTGAGGCATATCTGGGCAAGCAGGATAAGGGGGAGAACTAAATGGCAGAGCCGATGCTTTCCGTCTACAACATCAACGTCTGGTACGGCGCTATCCACGCCATCAAGGACATCTCCTTTAACGTCAACGAGGGCGAGATCGTGGCCCTGATCGGCGCGAACGGCGCCGGTAAGTCCACGACGCTTAAAACCGTCTCGGGCCTGCTGCGTTCCAAGACCGGCTCCATCAAGTTTATGGGCGAGGACATTACCCATACGCCTGCCGATAAACTGGTGGGCAAGGGCCTGGCCCAGGTTCCCGAGGGCCGTCGCGCCTTTTTGCAGATGACGGTCGAGGAGAACCTGGAGATGGGCGCCTACACGCAGCCCAAGTCCACGGTGGCTCCGGGCCTTGAGCGCGTCTACGAGCAGTTCCCGCGCCTTAAGGAGCGCCGTCGCCAGGTCGCCGGCACCCTTTCGGGCGGCGAACAGCAGATGCTCGTTATGGGGCGCGCCCTTATGAGCAACCCCAAGCTGCTCATGCTCGATGAGCCTTCCATGGGTCTGGCGCCGATTCTGATTGAGCAGATCTTCCAGATTGTCGAGGACCTGCACAAGGCCGGTACCACGGTGCTTCTGGTCGAGCAGAACGCCCAGATGGCGCTTTCAATCGCCACGCGCGGCTACGTGCTCGAGACCGGCAAGATCACCATGACCGGCACCGGCCAAGAGCTCCTGCACGACGACAACGTCCGCAAGGCTTACCTGGGCGGCTAGGGACTTCCGCCGTTCTGCCGAACGGCGGACCGGCCGACGCTGCGCGGGCGCCCTGATCGACGTGCCGAAGCTCCTCACCCTTGGGGCTATGCCGCGGTACGAGGCCAGGTGGTCATGGTCCGGGAACCTCGCGATGTCGAATGACACCGCGAGGTTCGCCGCCGTCCTCGGCGGCCTCGACCCCCGAGTGGGCGATCCCCACGCGCTAACGCCTGCAAACAAGGGGATTGCCAAGACGCCGCCGGGCACCTCCGTCATAGACGTGGAAGTGCGGCCGCGCTGAAGCACTGCGCGGTGTCTGCTCGCTTATGTGCGCATCACGAAGGAAGACCAGATCGGTGAGCGGGATTGGCCCGAAGTCGAGAGATTCCCATCAGCCTCTCGTCGGTCGATGACCGGTTCACCACGCAGGAAGAGCGTGACGGAAGGTCTCGCAAAAAGGCTCCGAGCGCGGCGTGCTCATGCCCGTCGTGGTGCGCCCGAAGGGGGGGGACGGCTGCTACGAGCTCGATCATTTGCGAGGAGAAGACGAACCAGTCGTTGCAGATCCAATATGGATCTCGCCGACCTCGGCAAGCTGCTCGATGAGTGGAAGCCCTGTCGGGTCGTCTATTTCAACACCACCCAGAATGATGGTGTCATCGCGCAGGTCGATCTGCGTGTTGAGCACAGCGAGGTTAAAGCCGGAGGCCACAAATCCGATAGCAGCCAGGACGAGCCCCGTGGCAACAAGCCCACCCGCTACGGCAAGGTAAATCCTTTTTACGCTGGACATGTTTGCACTCCTTCCTATGCCGTGAGCGGCGCCGCTTCGGCGCCCATGCGGCTCTTATTGCCTCGATCTTTCCAGAAGGGCGAAACGGCTTTCTTCGCCCAAAGGGCAGAGAGGCGCGCGATCTGCTTGGACGCCGTCCAGGCGCCGGCTCCCGTGAGGAGCGCCACACCGATGGAAGCGAATCCCATTCCCATCGAGGCCAAAACGTACGGAACATGCCCGATAATGATGCCGTCCACGGCGAACAGGAGCCCTACCAGGCCCGCGCCCCCGAATGCCGCGGCCACGATCCACACGCAGAGCGCAAGAACCCAAATACAGATGTAGACTGCAGCGGCAACGGCGACGAACGCGAGCAGCAGCGGAATCCATACCGGAGAGCCCACGATGGCGAGCGCCCATAGAAGTGCCGTGCTCTTGCGCTTGGTCCTCGCGATCGCGCGCGGCACGGCGGGCAGTTCGTCGAGCGTTGCCTCGGCGACCTCACCGGGCGTGCCCATGGCGGCCACAGCCTCGGCCTCCGTCATGCCGTCCTCCATACGGTCGGCGATGGCCTCCGCGTAGAACTCCTGCGTTTCCTTTACCTGATCTGCCGGCAGGCAGGCCAGAAGCTCGCCCAGCCGGTTCAAGAACTCATCGCGCGTCATGGTGCGCCCCCTCCACGTAACGGTAGATCTCCTGCACGGATGGCCATTCGGCGAGGAACTCGGCGATACGCTCGCGCCCGGCGTCCGTGATGCGGTAGTACCTCCGCAGCCGCCCGTTGTGCTCGGCGGAGCGCGCGGTGATGCAGCCCGCCTTCTCCAGGCGCTTGAGCAACGGATAGAGCGTGGATTCCGTGAGCCCCATACTCGCGGGCACGTCCTTCACGATCTGATAGCCGTAGGATTCCTCGCCCGAGACGGCCGCGAGCACGCAGGCCTCGAGGAAGCCGCGCTTCATCTGTGCCTCCATCCGCACACCTCCTTTCGTAGTATACTGTGTAACACCTACTATATGACACATAGTATATGATGTCAACAGTTGTCGTATAGGGAGTCCGGTCTGTCTGTCCCCTGCGGGTACTCATTGGGGACGTACTTAAATGAGTACCCATCGCTCAAGGTGGCACCTGGGGACGTTCCTTATGTGCCGGCACTTTGGGACACTCCTTGTCAAGGTTTTGTTCCATCGTGCGGGTTGCTATTTAACGTGCGACAATGCCGTGTGGAAATCGAAATGTCTCCTGGGGGCTATCTATGCTGTACGAGTTTTGTGCCGAGAACTTTGAGCGTGTGCCGGCGGCTATCGATGCCGGTGCTAAGCGCATCGAGTTGTGCGACAACCTTGCCGTCGGTGGTACCACGCCCTCGGCCGGCGTTATCAGCACTACGGTCAGCTATGCTCACGAGCATGACGCGCGAGTGATGTGCATGATTCGCCCGCGTGGCGGTGACTTTCACTACAACCAGGACGAGCTGCGCATGATGGAGATGGACTTGGGTCTTGCCGTGAGCGCCGGCGTTGACGGCCTGGTCTTTGGCTGCTGCAAGCCCTGTGCCGGCGGCTGGGCGCTCGACGAGCTCACCCTCGGCGCCCTCGTGATGGCTACGGGCTGCGCGACCGAGGAGTGCAAGCGCGGGGCCATCGATATCACCTTCCACATGGCCTTTGACCAGCTCTCGCCCGAGGCTCAGCTGGACGCCATTGACACACTCGCCGACTGCGGCATCACGCGCATCCTGACGCATGGTGGTGCTGCCGGAACGCCGATCGAGGACAACCTGGAGCACCTGTCGCGTCTTGTCGAGTATGCGGGCGACCGCCTGACCATCCTTCCCGGCGGCGGCATTTCTACGGCCAACCGCGATACCGTGGCGGCGGCATTGAGCGTCTCCGAGCTCCATGGCACCAAGATCGTGCCGCTGGAGGCGTAACCCGTGGCGCTGGTATTTGACGTTCAGCAGGCGAACGGTAAGCCCGACGACAACCGGCGCCCTGGCACCGCGTGTCCCTTTTGCGATACCGAGGAACTTGCCGATATCATCCGGCGCGATGGTGACTGCATCTGGCTCGAGAATAAGTTCAAGACCCTGCGCGCCACCCGTCAAACCGTGCTGATCGAGTCGGCCGATCACGATGCCGACCTGGTGATCTATGAGCCGGATGAACTCCACCATGTGATGCGGTTTGCCCTGGGTTGCTGGCAGCAGATGATCGATTCACAGCAGTATCGCAGCGTTCTCATGTACAAGAACAAGGGTCCGCTCTCGGGCGGTAGTCTCGTTCATCCGCACATGCAGATTGTGGGTTTGGAGCAGGAAGACGGCTACACTTCGCTGACTTCCGCCAATTTCGAAGGCATCAATGTCTGGCAACAGGGGAGAATCTCGGTCAATATCTCAACCGAACCGATCATGGGGTTCTTTGAGATCAACGTTTCAGCCCCGCAGGGAATCGCCGCCAGCGATGACGCACGAGACCAAGCCGAGGCGGATCTCTTTGCCGATGCGATCCAGGTAGCTCTGCGCTATATCCTAAACGAGCACCACGGTGGTCGCGCAGAGTCGTACAACTTGTTCTTCTATCACCTGGGCGGTCGGACCATTGCCAAGGCGCTGCCGCGTTGGGTGGTTTCGCCCTACTTTGTCGGCTATCGTTTGGCCCAAGTCAATGCCGAGACGACGCTCGATATCGATGCTGAGCGTCTGCGTGCGCATCTGGAAACGCTCGTATAGCAAGACTAACACCCGCGTAATGCGGACAGCCTAGCGCGCCATGGCGTCGCGGCCGGCTTCGACCCGCTTGCGCTGTTTGGTGCGCTCCTCGCAGGTTAGGCACTCAAAGAGATGCCCGATAATCGAGGCCAGCACCTGCTGAAACAGCGTGCCGCACATGACGGGGAACACGACCTCGCCCGGAAAGTACTGCGTGGCGATGACGGCACCCGAAGAGATGTTGCGCATGCCGCAGGTAAAGCACATGGTAGTCGTCTCGCTATATGGCAGATGCAGCGCACGTGCGACCAGAAAACCGACGACAAAGCCGCTGATGGCGAAGACCAAAATAAAGAGGGCGACTTCCAGGCGCACCGCGTTTATGTGCAGCACGTACTCGCTCATAGCGGTGGAGTTGGACGCGATGACGCCCATCATCATGAACTTGCAGGCGGGCGAGAGCACGGGAGAGAGTTTCTCGTGGCCCCAGCCGCGCGTGAGTTCATTGATGGCAATACCGAGCACAGCGGGGATGGCGATCATAAAGGCCATGTTCTGCATCATGCTCGGCACGTCGATCGAGACGGTGGCGCCCAGCAGGAGCTTGAGCGTAAGCGGAATCGTCACAGGTGAGATGACCGAGGACGTCAGGATGATGGTGAGCGCGAGCGGGCCGTTGCCGCCGAACATGCTGATCCACATAAAAGCGGTGACGGCCACGGGCACGCTGTATTCGAGCACAATGCCGCAGACAAGGTTGGGGTTGGAGCCAAAGAAGAGTGACCCCATGGCATACGCCGCGATGGGAATAAGCACCGCCGAGACGAGCAGCGCCAAGACTAGGTGCAACGGACGGCGGAACACCTCGGTTACCTGGTGAAAGGTGTTGCTGAGCGCACCCTGAAACGTCATAAAGGCAAACAAGGTGGGAACGATGGGCTTGAGTACGCCAATCTGTTGGGGAAAGAGCACGCCGAGTGCCACGCAAATCGGAACGATGACCTGCATGTGCCCCGCGAGAAACTTGCCCAGTCCAACCCATTGCTTCATATGCGCTTGTGACTCCCTTTGCCCGTGAACCCGTTTTGAATGGATATGCTAGACGCTCGCATGCGTCCGTGCGTCAGAAACGCTCGAATATTTCGAGGCTATTACCGGCATCGTTTACCGAAACCGCGGCGTGCTGCGGCGATTTGCGTCTGCTCTGCACGGTATAATAAATCCGTTCAACAGATCTGCCTGCCGAAGCGGGCATACACAGAGGACTCATCGCTATGAACCGTGAGAGGTATCGCGGCGACCTGCCCCTATCGGGGGTGGGCGCCTATGTCATCGCTTAAGACGACGCATCGCTGGGCAGTCGCTCGGCAAAACCCCGAGCTCGAAAAGGAGTTTTCGGCTGGCCTGGGCATACCCGGGCTGGTGGCGCGCATTATGGTTGCGCACGGCATTACATCCATCGAAGAAGGCCAGCTGTTTTTGACGCCTTCGCTCGATCGCGACTGGGCCGACCCGCTCGTTATTCCGGGCATGGCGGTCGTCGCCGACCGCGTTGAGCGCGCTATTCGCAGCCACGAGCACATTGCGGTCTTTGGCGATTTTGATGTTGACGGTATTACGTCGACCTGCCTGTTGACCGAGGCATTGCGCACGTTTGGCGCCGATGTCACGCCGTTTATTCCGCATCGCTTTGACGAGGGCTACGGCCTGTCGCGTGCGGCGCTCGACCGCGTCAACGAGCTCGCCCAACCCAACCTGATTGTGACCGTCGATAACGGTATTGCCGCCAAGGAAGAGGTTTCCTATCTGGAGAGCCTGGGGATCGATTTGGTGGTCACGGACCATCACGAGCCCTCCGACCAGGTGCCGCAGGGCGTGCCCCTGACCGACCCCAAGCTCGAGGACGAGGGTCCCTCGCGCGAGCTTGCCGGTGCCGGCGTGGCGCTCAAGCTGGTGCAGGTCCTGGGCGAGCGTTTGGGCAAGCCGTCGTATTGGCGTTCGCTGATAGAGGTCGCAGCGCTGGGCACCGTGTCCGACATGATGCCGCTCACGCCCGAGAATCGCGCACTGGTCGCCGAGGGCATCCAGCAGATGCGCGTGACGGCCCGCCCCGGCTATATCGCGCTTGCCGCACTTGCCAAGGCCGACCTTTCTACCATTACGGCCGACGGCCTGTCGTTTTCGCTCATCCCTCGTCTGAATGCTGCCGGCCGCATGGCTGATCCCAAGCTGGCGCTCGACCTGCTGCTTGCCCGCGACCCCATCGAAGCGAGCACTCTTGCCGCCGAGCTCGAGGAAATCAATCGCCAACGCCGCGAGATCGAGGCCGAGCTTACGCGCGATGCCATGGCGAAGGTCGAGGAGACTTATGACGGCGGGCGCGCAATCGTCGTGGGTGGCGAGGGCTGGCACGAGGGCGTCAAGGGCATCGTGGCAAGCCGTCTGACCAACCGCTATCACGTGCCGGCGCTACTGTTCTCGATCGAGGACGGTATCGCGCGCGGCTCTGGTCGCTCGGTGGGCAAAGTTAACCTGTTTGACGCCGTCGAGCGCTGTTCCGACCTGCTGATTCGTCGCGGCGGACATGCCGGTGCGGTGGGTGTGACCATCGAGGCATCCAAGCTCGATGAGTTCCGCCGCCGCCTTTCCGCCGTGCTATCGGAGCTTCCCGCCGAGGACTTTGAAGACACCGACGAGGTCGCCGCCACCGTCGACCTTTCCGAGCTGAATATCGAGACCATCGAGCAGATCTCCCGTCTTGAGCCGTTTGGCCAGGG
This sequence comes from Collinsella sp. AM42-18AC, assembly GCF_003467965.1. Taxonomy (NCBI): domain Bacteria; kingdom Bacillati; phylum Actinomycetota; class Coriobacteriia; order Coriobacteriales; family Coriobacteriaceae; genus Collinsella; species Collinsella sp. AM42-18AC. Next base: position 9,676 of record NZ_QSFY01000005.1, on the reverse strand, counting down.
CAACAAGGTGCCGCTGCTGGCTGCCGAGGGCGTGACGATGTGCGACCGCGCCGTGGTGGGCAAAACCGGCGAGCACATGCGCTTTGTGGCGACCGATGGCGCCGCGAGTGTGCCGGCCATTATGTTCCGCGTGCCGCAGATCGATAAGCTCATCAATTGCGATAGCGCCGTCGACTTGGTGTTCGAGGCCGTGGCCGAGCATTGGCAAGGTCGCGTAAAGCCAAAGCTCATGATCAAGGATGTTCTGGTTCGCGATACCACGCTGCCCAGCGTCGATGATCCGGCGTGCGAGCTTCGCCGCGGCGTGCAGCCGGCGGATTCTGGCCTGCGCCTGGAGTCGCGTAAACGCGAGACGCTCGCCCAGCTTTCCTATACCGAGCTCACGCGCTCGCTTATCCATAGCTTTATCGGATCGAACCAGCCGCACCGCGCGCAGGTTGAGGCGCTCGATGCCTTGGCCGACCACCAGAGCGTCTTGGCCGTTATGGGAACGGGCCGCGGCAAGTCTCTCATCTTCCATGTACATGCTGCGCGCGAGGCTGTCCTTCGCGGACGTGCGAGCATCTTTGTCTATCCGCTGCGCGCGCTTGTTGCCGACCAGGCCTATCACCTCTCGTCGACGATGGCAGCGCTTGGCATTGGCGTTGGCGTGCTGACCGGCGAGACCGTGGAGGCCGCACGCGATGATGTGTTCGCCGGCCTAGCTTCGGGCCGCACCGGTATCGTGCTCACGACGCCCGAGTTCCTATCTATCCACCGTGACCGCTTCGCGCGTTCGGGCCGCATCGGCTTTGTCGTTATCGATGAGGCGCACCACGCCGGCCTTGCCAAGGGCGGCGACCGCAGCGCCTATCTCGACATGCCCGATATCCTCAAAGCCCTGGGCGACCCGGTTGTTATGGCTGCGACGGCCACCGCGACGGCTCCGGTCGTGGCCGAGCTTGCCCGCATGCTGCCGATTACTCGCACGGTGGTCGACGAGACGGTGCGCGAGAACCTGCAGCTCGAGGACGACCGCGACCTTGCGAGCCGCGAGAACCGTTTGGTGTCGATCGTGGCGACGGGGGAGAAGACCGTCATTTACGTCAATTCGCGCGACCAGTCCGTGGCGCTCGCCAAGACGTTGCGCAAGCGTGTGCCCGATTGCGCAACCCATATCGCGTTCTATAACGCGGGGCTTGCGCGCTCCGATCGCCGCCGCGTGGAGGAAGCATTCCGAGACGGAAGCCTCAGCTGCATCGTCTCGACCTCTGCCTTTGGCGAGGGTGTCAATCTGCCCGATATCCGCCATGTCGTGCTGTACCACATGCCGTTTGGCGCCATTGAGTTCAACCAGATGAGCGGGCGTGCCGGTCGTGACGGACAGCCCGCCGTGATCCACCTGCTCTATTCGTCGCGCGACGCCCGCATCAACGAGCGCCTGCTCGACTGCTACGCACCCGAGCGCGACGAACTCGTCACACTCTATCGTGCGTTGCAGACCATGTGGCGCTCCAACCGCGGTAAGACCGGGGATGATTCATTCTGCGCAAGCGATATCGACATCGCGCAGATGTGCCTTGCCATCGATGCTCGCACGCCGGTCGACGAGCGCTCGGTGGAAAGTGGCCTGGGAATCTTCGAAGAGCTTGGTTTCTGTCGCATTTCGGGGTTTGACGACACCCGTCGCATCGCGATGGCCGAAAACCCCGGCCGTGTGCAATTGAGCAGGTCAATTCGCTATTTGGAGGGCTTGCGCTCGCGCATGGAGTTCTCGGCTTTCCGGAGTTGGGCGCTCGATTCGTGCGCTTCTGATATGCTAGCCAAAGTTAACCGCCCGATCGTACCGCGGGCCTAGGGGAAGGGGACCTCGATGGATGCCGCAGCCCGTACCGCCCATGATTCCACCCTCCAGCCGTTCTCGGAGATGGAGCACTATAAGCATGCCGATGAGCTGCCGCCCGAGATTATGGCGGACAGCTACGACAAACTGGAGCGCCTGTGCCTCAAATATATGAATGAGGACGACTTTTCTAAGGTGGAGCAGGCCTATTGCTTTGCTGCCGAGAAGCACTGCAACCAAAAGCGCCGCTCGGGTGAGATGTACATCAACCATCCCGTCGAGGTGGCCATCATTTTGGCCGATCTCAAGATGGACTGCGATGTAGTGTGCGCCGCGCTGCTGCACGATACCGTCGAGGATACCGAGACCTCGCTTGCCGATGTTTCCGGCCTGTTTGGCGATACGGTGGCCGAGCTCGTCGATGGCGTGACCAAGCTCACCAACATCGAAGTCGACAGTATGGACGAGAAACAGGCGCTCACGCTGCGAAAGATGTTCCTCGCCATGTCCAAGGACATCCGCGTCATCATCGTTAAGCTTGCCGACCGTCTGCACAACATGCGCACCCTTGCAGCCCTGCGTGAGGACCGTCGCCTGTTTAAGGCTCGCGAGACCATGGACGTGTATGCGCCCCTGGCCGACCGTCTGGGCATGAGCTCCATTAAATGGGAGCTCGAGGACCTGTCCTTCTTCTACCTGGAGCCCGATGCCTACCAGCGCATCGCACGCATGGTGGCGGAGTCGCGCGAGGTCCGTGAGCGCTATCTGGCCGAGACCATCAAGACGCTCACCGACGAGCTCAACCGCATTGGCCTGGAAGACTTCCAGATCAACGGCCGTTCCAAGCACTATTGGTCCATCTACCAAAAGATGAAGCGCAAGGGCAAGGAATTCTCCGAGATCTACGACCTGGTGGCACTGCGCGTCATCACGCATTCGGTGCGCGATTGCTACTCCACGCTCGGCGCGGTGCACACGCTGTGGCACCCCATGCCCGGCCGCTTTAAAGACTATATCGCCATGCCCAAGGTCAATAACTACCAGTCGCTCCACACGACGGTCATCGGCCCCACGGCTCGCCCGCTCGAGATTCAGATTCGAACCTATGAGATGCATGAGCAGGCCGAGTACGGCATTGCCGCCCACTGGCTATATAAGAAGTCGGGCGGATCGTCTGCTTCCAAGACCAATGACGCTCAACGTTTGGACGACCAGATCAACTGGCTCAAGCATTCGCTCGATTGGGCGGCTTCCGACGAGATCACCGATGCCAAGGAATACCTGCATTCGCTGAAGGTCGACCTCTTCGATCAGGAGATCTTTGTCTTTACGCCCAAGGGCGAGGTCATGGCGCTTCGTGCCGGCTCCACGCCGCTCGACTTTGCCTACGCCGTTCACACCGAGGTGGGAAACCATTGCGTCGGCGCCAAAATCAACGGTGCGGTGGCTCCGCTCACGCACGAGATTAAGACGGGTGACCGTGTCGAGATTCTGACTAACAAGAGTTCCAAGCCGTCGCGTGATTGGCTCAAGATCGTTAAGACACCTTCCGCCAAGTCAAAGATCCGCCGCTATTTTGCCGCTGCGACCAAGGACGACGACGCTGCTGCTGGTCGCGATATGCTGGCTAAGGACCTGCGTAAGCGTGGCTATGGCATTTCTACGCCGCGTTCGACGCGTGCGCTCAACGCCGTGGCGGAGCAGTTTAACTTCAAGCAGCTCGAGGACCTGTTTGCCGCCGTCGGCGCCGGCAAGGTTGCCCCGCGCGCTGTGGGCAATAAGGTCGAGCAAATCTTGGACCCCAAGCCCGAGGAACAGCTCACCAAGGCCGAGGCTATCGCCGAGGTCGTGAAGCAGCCTGCTCGCGGCTCCAACCGCAAGCCGCAAAAGCGCGGCAAGAGCGCCAGTAACGGCATTATCGTCAAGGGCGAGAGCAACAGCGGCCTACTGGTCCGTCTGGCTCATTGCTGCAACCCCGTGACGGGCGACGACATCGTCGGCTTCATCACGCGCGGTCGTGGCGTTTCGGTGCATCGCGCCAACTGTCCCAACGTCAAGGGTCTTATGGAGCATCCCGAGCGCATGATCGAAGTGGAGTGGGACGGCGCTGCCGACACCCTCTTCCAGGTCGAGATCGTGGTCGAGTGCCTGGACCGCATGGGCCTGCTCAAGGATGTCACCATTGCCATTGGCGATGCGGGCGGCAATATCCTTTCTGCCGCCACGTCGACCAACCGCGAGGGTATTGCAACCCTGCGCTTTATGGTCGAGATCTCGGACGCGAGTGGTCTGGATCCGCTGCTGGCCTCCATCAGCAGCGTTGACTCGGTCTACGACGCGCGCCGCCTGATGCCCGGTGAGGGTGGAGCCCAGCTTAAGCGCCGCGTTTAGTCGCGACGAACGTGTCACATTATCGATATTCGCTACACTCGAGGCATCGTTTGATGCCTCGAGTTCTATAGAGAGGAGAGGGACATGAGTGCTGTGTCCTTGGATTTAACTCCCAAGGGATCGGTCGAGATCGAGACGCTCGTAAACGGTCCCATTCAGACCAATAGCTATGCTGTTATTTCGGACAATGAGTGCGTGATTATCGATCCCGCATGGGAAGGCGAACGCCTGGTGGAGCATATTCGAGCCGAGCATCCCGGCGTACGCGTGTTTGGCGCCGTATGCACTCATGGCCATGCCGATCATGTTGGTGGTGTTGCAGGCGTGCGAACCACCGTTGGCGAGGGCTGCCAGTATGAGCTGTGTGCTAAGGATGTGGCGGTGCCGCATGCGAACATCGAGGAACAGCGAGCTATGTGGGGCATTGAGACGCCTGACCCCGGGGAGCCGACGCACCTGCTCGCCGAGGGAGATGCTATCAAGGTGGGCGATATCTACCTGCAGGTGATCGAGACGCCAGGGCATACGCCGGGCGGGATCGTCTTGTTTGCTGCCACCGAGCAGGGGAACATTGCCTTTGTGGGCGACACCCTGTTTCCGGGTGGGCACGGCCGCACCGATCTTTCTGGAGGAGACGAGGCGGCGATTCTGCGCTCGCTCTCCAAGCTCGCCCGGCTTCTCCCGCCCGATACCGTTTGCCTAACCGGTCATGGCGATTCGACCACCATGGCACGCGAGCTCATGCAGAACCCTTTCATGCAGATTTAGCTTAATAGTCGGCTTTTGAAGCACGAGAAGCGTCCAAACGTCAAGCTATTTTTCCCCAACGGGTCGATTTCGTAGGGCAAACGGTCAAAAAAGTCTGTTTGGACGATATTCGTGAACAAACGAACGTTTATGCTCGGGTGCGCCGTGGTAAAATCTCAGGCGTTATCGGAGCAACCTTACAGGAGGTTTCTTTTATGCTCGTCAACGCAGCAGACATGCTCAAGAAGGCCGAGGCCGGCAAGTACGGTCTTGGTGCCTTCAACACCAACAACCTCGAGTGGACCCTGGCTATTCTCCAGGCCGCCGAGGAGGCCAAGTCTCCGCTGATCCTTCAGTGCACCGCTGGTGCCGCTAAGTGGATGGGCGGTTTCAAGGTCTGCGCCGACATGGTCAAGGCTGCCGTCGAGGCCACGGGCGTTACCGTTCCCGTCGCCCTTCACCTCGATCACGGTTCTTACGAGGACTGCTTCAAGTGCATCGAGGCCGGCTTCACGTCCATCATGTATGACGGCTCTCACGAGGAGACCTTCCAGCTTAACCTCGACCGCACCAAGGAGCTCGTTGAGCTTGCTCACTCCAAGGGCATGTCCATCGAGGCCGAGGTCGGCGGCATCGGCGGCACCGAGGACGGCGTGACCTCCAGCGGCGAGCTCGCTGATCCTGCTGAGTGCAAGCAGATCGCTGACCTGGGTGTCGACTTCCTCGCCTGCGGCATCGGCAACATCCACGGCGTGTACCCCGCCGACTGGGCTGGTCTTTCCTTCGAGCGTCTGGGCGAGATTAAGGCCCAGACCGGTGACCTGCCCCTCGTTCTGCACGGTGGCACCGGCATCCCCGAGGATCAGATCAAGAAGGCCATCTCCCTGGGCATCTCCAAGATCAACGTCAACACCGACCTGCAGCTCGTCTTCGCCAAGGGCGTCCGCGAGTACATCGAGGCTGGCAAGGATCAGCAGGGCAAGGGCTTTGACCCCCGCAAGCTCCTCAAGCCTGGTCGCGACAACATCGTTGCCCGCACCAAGGAGCTCATGGAGGAGTTTGGCTCCGTCAACAAGGCGTAAGCGTCGCTAAACTTCCCGCCGGAAGCCCCGTCCCCCTACACTGTTTCCTTTGCGCTCACCTGGCTTTGCCAGAAGTCGCGCCAAGAAAACAGCTCCGGGGGACGGGGCTTCCTTCGTTTAACGCCGCAGGGTTACGAGTCTGAATTAAGATGGCTACTGGCTTTGCCAGAAGTCGCGCGACGGAATCAGCTCCGGGGAAACGGGGCCTCCTTTGTTAACTTGCTACAGGGTTACTGGTCTGATTTTAGTTATATGGTTACCGTTCAGCGGTGTTGATGGCTCCCTTGTTGGGGCTTTCTTTTTATCTCGCTACAATGGGCTTCAAGCGTTCTAGTGACTTGGAGTTTTGGTATGGCTGTTATTAATGTGCTGCCTTCGGATGGGAAGGTTATTGACGAGGGTCCAGTTGGTTGCTCTGCTGATGTTTGCTGTGATGACTTTCGTCATCTCGATGTTGGACTGCCGCCCGAGATTCTTCGTCTTATGGATGCCGGGTATTTGACGCAGGCTGTTGCTGCCTGCGATCGCCTTTTGGAGCAGAACTCCGAGCCTTCGCTGGCTGCTTGTGTTCGTGCCGAGCGGTATCGCATGCTCGAGACGCCGCTTCATTTTTCGGTGTCGCGCGACCAGGCTATTGCGATGATTCGCGAGGAGTGGCCAGAGTTTACCGAAGAGCAGTTTGATGACCTGATTAATCGTAAGCGTATTGACTGGCGCTTTATCGATGGCGAACTGTTCGTTCTCGACAACTTCCTCGATTCGCTTCGCGTATATCCCAAAGAGGTTCCCGGCATGCGGCCCGATTCTACGGACGGAATAGCACTGCGCAACGAGATGCTCAAGGAGATGGAGTCACAAAACGGATTGGCTCGCGTCATTACGCTTAAAGCGTCCGTGTCTGTCCCCGGCGCTCTGGAAAGGGAGACCGTTCGCGCGTGGCTACCCGTTGCCGCCGCCTGTCGTCAACAGTCTCATATCGAGGTTCTCGATATGACGCCGGAGGGTGCTGTTGCCCCCGCGAATGCTTCGGCGCGTACCGCCTCGTGGTCTTCTTCGAGTGAGCGCTCATTCTCGGTGACCTATCGCTATCAAATTGATGCCGCTTATCGTGATGTCTATGGGGGTGCGCTTCCGGTGCATCCTTGCATGGACACGCCACTGCCCGTGGACACCTCCGAGGACCGTCCGCACATTGCATTCACGCCGTATCTACAGCAGCTGACAGCCCGTGTCATTGACGGGCTCGAGGATCCGCTCGATCGCGCCCGTGCTATCTATGATTACCTGACGCAGTACATCGACTATCGCTATCAGCCGCCGTACTTGCTTTTGGGATCTATTGCCGATGACTGCGCGCATTCGCTCCGCGGCGATTGCGGCGTTATGGCGCTCACGTTTATCACCATGTGCCGTATCGCGGGCGTGCCTGCCCGTTGGCAGAGCGGCCTGTATGTTGCGCCCGATTCGGTGGGGTCGCACGACTGGGCAGAGTTCTATACGCCGCAGACCGGATGGCTCAACGCCGACGTGTCATTTGGATCTTCTGCTCGCAGGATGGGGGAGGAGTGGCGCCGCCGTCACTACTTTGGCAATCTCGACCCGTGGCGTATGGTGGCCAACAATCGATTCCAGGCAGAGTTTGAGCCCTCTTTCGACGGCATGCGCGAGGACCCTTACGATAACCAGATGGGTGAGGCTTCGGTCGACGGTCGCGGATGCCGTCGGCGCGAGATGCTCCGCACGGTCGAACTCATCGAAATGCTCGAAGTTCCATTTTCGGACTAATCGGTAGAAAGCTGTGATAAACTAACTCACGCATTGCGTGCCCGAGTGGCGGAATTGGCAGACGCAGTGGACTCAAAATCCACCGTTGGCAACAACGTGCGAGTTCGAGTCTCGCCTCGGGCACCATACATGCAAGTGAGCGTTCAAGGGGGTTGCGGCCCCCTTTTTCGTGCCGAACTCGCGTGAGCGCGCGAAGCGTTAAGCAAACAGGCCTGTGGCCTGTTTGTAGCGGAGCGTGGCGAGGGCGCCACGCGCCCGAAGCCCGGGGCTTCGCGAAGCGAAGGCCCTTCGAGTCTCGCCTCGAGCACCATACATGCAAGCGAGCGTTCAAGGGGGTCAAGGTCCCTTTTTCGTGTACGTAATGTGATAACGCGCTGTACGTGTTATTATTCGCAAGGCGTTGTTCCCGCAATGCCCTAAAGAGGAACCTGAGGGTTCCCACCTTTTGGCGCCAATGAGCAGCTGACTGGTCATACAACTTAGATTCCCTTCCTCAAATCGAGGAAGTCTATGTGTACGACCTGGTTGCTGAGAAGCGCCGGGTTATTTTTTTATGAATGGAGGTAGGGAAAATAGCTAAGTCTGATGACACCCGCATCAACGACGAGATCACTGCATCTTCGTGTCGTTTGATTGGCGTCGATGGCTCTCAGCTCGGCCTGTTCGCCATCCGCGATGCCCAGCGCGTCGCCGACGATCAGGGTCTCGACCTGGTCGAGATCGCTCCCAACGCGGAGCCGCCGGTCTGCAAGGTCATGGACTACGGTAAGTTCAAGTACCAGCAGGCCATGAAGGCCAAGGCTGCTCGTAAGAACCAGTCCAAGGTCGAGGTCAAGGAAATGAAGTTCCGACCCAAGATCGACGTTGGCGACTACGAGACCAAGAAGGGCCACGTTCTGCGTTTCCTCAAGAAGGGCGCACGCGTTAAGATCACCATCATGTTCCGCGGCCGTGAGATGGCTCACCCGGAGCAGGGCCTTAACGTTCTCGAGCGTCTCGCCGAGGATCTCAAGCCTTACGCTACGGTCGAGTCCAAGCCTAAGATGGAAGGCCGTAACATGCTTATGCTGCTCGCCCCGATTAAGGGCGCCTTCGATGAGGATAAAGCGGCAAGCGATAGCAAGTAACTAGTGTTCTGTAACCGATTAAGGAGTATTTCATGCCTAAGATGAAGTCCCACAGCGGCACCAAGAAGCGTTTCCGCAAGACTGGTACCGGCAAGCTTATGCGCGCCAAGGCTTTCAAGAGCCACATCCTGAGCAAGAAGTCCACCAAGCGTAAGCGTGGCTTCCGTCAGGAGACCGAGATCGCCGCTGCCGACCGCAAGGTCATCAAGTCGCGTCTCGCCTAAGTTCGCGTTCCCGTTTTTCGTTTTACCGTCTAGGAGTTGATAGAACATGGCACGTATTAAGCGCGCTGTTGCCGCCAAGAAGAAGCGCCGTACCGTTATGCACCGTGCGAAGGGTTACTACGGTGCCGCTTCGCGTACTTACAAGCATGCTAAAGAGCAGGTCCAGCACTCCCTGCAGTATCAGTATCGTGATCGCCGCAACAAGAAGCGCGAGATCCGTTCTCTCTGGATCACCCGTATCAACGCTGCTGCTCGCCTGAACGACATCTCTTACTCTCAGTTCATGCACGGCCTGAAGGTTGCCGGCATCGAGCTCGACCGCAAGGTCCTGGCTCAGATGGCTTACGAGGACATCGAGTCCTTCAACGAGCTGGCTGCCATTGCCAAGAAGGCTCTCGAGGCCTAATAGATTCTCTTGAATCGCTAGGGGAGTGTCGCGTTGTGCGCGGCGCTCCCTCTTTTTTTAAAGGCTTTAGCCTGTGCGGGGCGCGCAGCGCG
>NZ_QSFY01000042.1:0-525 GCF_003467965.1 Collinsella sp. AM42-18AC | reverse complement strand
GCTCAATGTGTTCGGCTGAGATCGGAAATCAACCATCAATTAAGAAAAACTTAGTTGATTGCCTTTTTTGTTGTGATTCAACTTTGATCGTAGCTTCTAACTAATTAATTTTCGTAAGAAAGGAGAACAGCTGAATGAATATCCCTTTTGTTGTAGAAACTGTGCTTCATGACGGCTTGTTAAAGTACAAATTTAAAAATAGTAAAATTCGCTCAATCACTACCAAGCCAGGTAAAAGTAAAGGGGCTATTTTTGCGTATCGCTCAAAAAAAAGCATGATTGGCGGACGTGGCGTTGTTCTGACTTCCGAAGAAGCGATTCGCGAAAATCAAGATACATTTACGCATTGGACACCAAACGTTTATCGTTATGGTACGTATGCAGACGAAAACCGTTCATACACTAAAGGACATTCTGAAAACAATTTAAGACAAATCAATACCTTCTTTATTGATTTTGATATTCACACGGAAAAAGAAACTATTTCAGCGGTTGATTTCCGATCTCAGCCGAACACATTGAGCA
>NZ_QSFY01000041.1:0-550 GCF_003467965.1 Collinsella sp. AM42-18AC | reverse complement strand
GGGGAGGCCTCGCGGCCTCCCCCTTTTTTGCGTTATATGCGATATTTGCCCTATCCGTTTTAGGAGTGCTCGGATTGACGTTAGTCGAGGTCATCGTTGTCATCTGCGTTGGGGTAGAGCCGATCTTTTTGTTTATGTCGCTTTCTGTTGGCGCTCAGTCGACTCTAGGGTTCTGTCGCCACGTATATCCGGACGGTTCTTTTGCTCCTTATTTCCAGTAAATCAGTTAAGGGGTATTGTTTCAATCAAATACACTCCGCCAGCGGGGGCTCTATCTAATTAGTGATAGAGCCCCCGCTGGCGTTTTATAGGTTTGTTAACGTTGTCCTTCTATTTATGACGAGCTAACTAGCAGAGACCGACGAGGGTATAAAGATGCTATGTCTACAGTGGACAGCAAGATTCCCGAGGTCATACGGTCTGTCCATGGTTTATGACCAAATGTGTGACTCTGAGCAACTCGGAGCCAGCTAATTCATTTGTGAACAAAATATGGAGTACGGGATTCCCGCCCACGGCGCCCCTCCGGTCTGGCAATATATCTCCTTGC
>NZ_QSFY01000040.1:0-642 GCF_003467965.1 Collinsella sp. AM42-18AC | reverse complement strand
TTAAAGGCTTTAGCCTGTGCGGGGCGCGCAGCGCGCCGCATCAGAAACCACCCGCTATGCGGGTGGGGACAACCGGCTTTACAAAGCCGCCCCCTCGCCGGACACTTGCGATTGTTCAGGCCGCAAGGAATCCGAGTCGAGAGGGCGGTGGTGGCGTATGGCCCAGAAGGCCTACAGCCTGTCGCACACGAAGTGGATGTGCAAGTACCACGTCGTGTTCACGCCGAAGTATAGGCGCAAAGTCATCTACAACCAAATAAGGTCCGACCTTGGGGAGATCTTCAGGAAGCTCTGCCAGTACAAGGGGATAGAGATCATCGAGGGGCACCTGATGCCCGACCACGTCCACATGCTGCTGGCGATACCGCCGAAGTACAGCGTGTCGAGCGTGATGGGCTACCTGAAGGGGAAGAGCTCGCTGATGGTATTCGACAGGCACGCGAACATGAAGTACAAGTTCGGCAACAGGAAGTTCTGGGCCGAGGGCTACTACGTGTCCACCGTCGGCCTGAACGAGGCCACGATCGCGAAGTACATCCGGGAGCAGGAGAAGGCCGACATCGCGCTCGACCGGCTGAGCGTCAAGGAGTACGAGGACCCCTTCGATAGGGGGCCGGGGCGCAAATAGCGCCGGTTTGACCG
>NZ_QSFY01000004.1:0-159312 GCF_003467965.1 Collinsella sp. AM42-18AC | reverse complement strand
GGGGAGGCCTCGCGGCCTCCCCCTTTTTTGCGTTTACCGGGCATAAATGATTCATTTACGCCAGACGATTTAATTCTTTTTGGTATTGAGCTTTTATTTAAAGAAAATAAAACGAATAACAAGGGCAATTGCTATGGCTGCAATGATCAAAAGCAGGATTGTCAGTCGATGCTGCTTGCGTCGTTTACTTGATGAAACGAAGATTGATTTTCCCTGTTTTGGCGTTTCGAGATAGCGAGCCGAATGCGTCAAGGTTTGCTTTGGTCGAGGACCTCTTTGTTGATGAGCGGCGGATGCTTTCATCGGCTCATCACTAGCTGCGCTGTTTTTAGATAATGGTGCGTCTTTCAGATATACAGGGTCTCCCGAGGCGACGCCCATATGTTTGCGTCCCGTTTGGGCATCCTCGAGCGTTTGATATCGATTTCTCGTCACATACTCTGGCTCAGGATCATTAATGGGCTCTTGCGAGATGTGGGGGCGATGGAACCGTGGCGGCTGCGTGGAAGTTTCTTCCCCCTGCGTCTGCATAAACATTTTGTTCTGGTTTTGGTCGTCCATGATGCCCTTTAGCTCGTTACCAACAACGTGTACGCGCTCATTGTAAGCCCCTTGTTATTTGTAGCTGCGAACATACTCGTTATTTAAGCTCTGGTTCAAAGAACCTTAACCTTACTAAAACCTGAGTCAATTACACTTAGATATGCTTATAGTACTTGACTCAAAAAACTTTATAGCCAATGTATATATAAGCACTGTGTGGGCATATATATGAGCGTCAAAAGAAGTCCCAGTCACCTAGAAGATGGCTCGGCAGTCCTAAAAGGAGTGGTAAACATGGCAAGCATGGTTCCTTATCGTTCGGTTTTTGGCGTTCGTCCTTCTGCTAGCTCGCTGTTCGATCTGTTTGATGATATGACCGATCTTGCAAACAACTCGATTGCTTCCAAGGCGTTCCCCGTTGACGTTGAGGACAAGGGCGATGGTTATGAGGTCAAGGCCTATCTGACCGGCGTCGCTAAGGATGATATCGACGTTGAGCTTAACGAGGGCCGCCTGTCGATTAGCGTGAACGTTGTGGAGGACGAGGAGAACGAGGGCAAGAACTTCCTGCAGAAGGAGTTTAGCTCGTACAGCGCGACGCGCGGCGTGTATCTAAAGGACGCTTCGAGCGAGGGCCTCTCGGCTAAGTACGCTGACGGCATCCTGACCGTTACGGTTCCCAAGATCGTCGAGAAGAAGAACGTTACGAAGATCTCCATCGACTAACTTCGTTGGTGTTCTGCGCTATTAAAAGACAGCAAAAGGGGCTGGGAAGCGATTCTCGGCCCCTTTTGCTGTCTAGGACAGTCTATTGAATGGTTGCCGGCTGATACTGACTCGCAGGGCGTATCGAGAGTTTTCGCGATCCTTGGAGAAGGGTTGCGGAGCTGCCGACCTCGTCATCCAGGGTTGCGGCCAGAGCTTTGGCATAGCTTTTAACGGTAAGGCTCGGACGATTGTTATCTTGGCTGATATGCATGGCAATGAGCTGTTCGGTGCGATCGGTAACAAGTTCGCGCGCGGCTTCGGCGGCTTGACCATTGGAGAGGTGTCCCCTTGCAGACAGGATGCGCTCCTGAAGAAAGCGGGGATATTCTCCCTCGCGCAGCATGGCCACATCGTGGTTGCTTTCGAGCGCGAGGACTCGACAATCTTTGAGGGTGTTCATGGCTTGGCTCGATAGCTCTCCGGTGTCGGTGGCAAACCCAATGGAATCATCGAGAGCATTGAATCGATAGCCGACCGGATTGATGACATCGTGTGATGTTGAGTAGGTTTGCACGTGGATGCCGGCAATGGATAGGGCGTCACCGGGATCGAATTCCTCGACAAGCAAATGCGAAAGATTTTCTTTGCTCGAAAGAGTGCCCCTGCTGGCAAAGAGGGGGCCGTGCCAGTGCTTGCACCAGACATCGAGGCCCTTGATGTGATCGCTATGCTCATGAGTAATGAGAAGAGCCGAGACGTTGTCTGCCGAGAGCCCCAGTTCTGCCATGCGCTTTAATGTCTCGCGGCGAGACAGTCCGTCATCGACCATAATGAGCCCCTGCGGGCCCTCGATGAGTGCGCAGTTGCCTTTAGAGCCACTGCCGAGGATATGAAGGTGCAGGCGAGACATAAGATTCCAAAGGATACAATGGGTGCGAACGAATAGAGGAGGAAGCAAATGCCAACGGTATCTCAGCATTATGGACACCATGCTGCATCGTGGGCTGATGATAAAGCCTTGGCAACGCGGCAGACGGCTGCCCCCGTGGTGCTCATGGTATCAGGTGGTGCGGACTCGACGGCTTTGCTCCTTATGGCGTGCACATCAAAGTTGGATATTCTGGATGGGCGTGGTGTGGCCCCCATCGCGCGCGAGCGACTGCACGTGCTGCATGTGAACCATCATCTGCGCGGGGAGGCATCCGATGGCGACGAGGCCTTCGTGCGTGAGCTCTGCGCGCAATATGGTCTACCGCTGTGTGTTGAGCATGCCTATTTTGATGATGAATCGGGCAATATCGAGGCGGCTGCCCGCGAGGTGCGCTATGCCGCGGCGCGAAGGTATGTTCGCGAGCTCTGCGCCCAGACGGGGGCACCGCGAACGGCGGCTCGTATCTGCACCGCGCACACGTCTTCGGATCGCGCGGAAACGTTTTTGATGAACGCGATTAAGGGTTCGGGGCCCGCTGGTCTATCGAGCATACCTCGCCGGAGGAATATCGTGGTGCGTCCCTTGCTCGACCTGACTCATGATGAGCTCGTAGGCTATCTGCAGGTGCATGGTCAACCGTGGCGTGAAGATGAAAGCAACGAGGACGTTTCGTACTTGCGCAACTATGTGCGCCATCGGGTGATGCCGGTGGTGGCGCAGCGCAACGCGAGCGTCTGTAAGACGATTGGCGCCGCCTGCGAGATCTTAGGCGATGAGGATGCCTTTCTTTCCCAGCTTTCCGCACAGGCGTTCCGAAGCTGCCTGCGTAAGGAGGCGGCGGGTGCACTGGTCCTTGACGCTCGTCGACTGGCCGCGGCTGAGGTGGTAATCGCGCGGCGCATCGTGAGACTGGCGATTAAACGCATCGATCCGGACGCTCGTCCAGAGATGCGACATGTGGAGCGAGTCCTTTCCTGCGTTGCCGAGGGCGCCGGCTCGGTCACGCTTCCGGCGGGGATTGACGCACGCATTGAGTTTGGCATGCTGGCGTTTAAGGCGCCGGTGGCTCGCGAGGGCCTGGTCGCGGACTGGGTTACCGTACCCGGTCGTTTGCCGTTGGGCGGGGGACGTGTGCTGGTCGCAGAGCCGATGGCCGTTGAACCGGGATGCGATATCGTGCGCCGCGCCCGTGAGCTTGCGGCTGCCGGGGAAGTGACAGCTTTGGTAGACGCGGCTGCCCTGGGTTTTGCCGACAGCGATAGTGAGCGGATCCTGGCGGGCTCGCGTGGCGAGATCCCTGCCGAGGCGCGATTGGCGCGCCTGTGGGTGGACGGTCCCGCACCGGGAGATGTGATGTGCCCGTTGGGGATGAACGGCCGAAGCAAGAAAGTGTCAGACCTGCTGAACGAGGCTCGTATTCCCGTTTCTGAGCGCGCAGGCGTTCCTGTGGTGAGAACGGCTCCGGGAGGTGCCGTGGTATGGGTCGCCGGAGTTCGCGCGGACGAGCGTTTTAAGTGCACGGCCGCAACGCGCGTGGCATATCTGCTCCGCGTGGTCGATGCGGAATAGCGTCCCACGCCAGCTATTCTGTGCGACGTTGACGGTATTCCCGCGCTGATGGCGTACGGGCTGGAAAATATACCCCGTGCGCTGCTAGAATGTGAAGTTCGCGTCCATACGGCGGTGTGTGGGCGATAAGCACAAGAAAGGGTTGTCATGGCTTCTCAACATCCGGATATCGAGAAGGTTCTGTTTACGCAGGAGGATATCGACGGTATCGTCTCTCGCCTAGGCGAGCAGATTACTCGCGACTACGCGGGTAAGGATCTGGTGCTGATTGCGGTCCTGCGCGGCGCCGTGGTCTTTATGGGCGACCTGATGCGCAAGATCGAGCTGCCGACCAACATCGATTTCATGGCCGTTTCGAGCTATGGCGACGGTGTGAAGTCCTCGGGCATCGTGCGTATCATTAAGGACCTGGATATCGACATCCGCGGTCGCGACGTGCTGATCGTCGAGGACATTCTGGACTCGGGCCTGACGCTCAAGTATCTGATGAAGAACCTCGAGAGCCGCAAGCCCGCTTCGCTGGAGGTTGCCGCCTTCCTGTGGAAGGACGTTGAGGACCGTACCTCGGCCGTCACGCCCAAGTATGTTGGAACCCATTGCCCCGATGCCTTTGTGGTGGGCTACGGCCTCGACTATGCCGAGCGCTATCGTAACCTTCCGTATCTGGGCATTTTGAAACCGGAGGTTTATTCGTAAGATGCCCGACGACCGTAACGATAACAATTCCCAGACTCCCCGGGAGCCTAAGATCCCGGGGATGCCCGGAGGCAAGAAGCCCACGCGTACGGGCTGGCTGTATTTTATTTTGGCTTGCGCGCTTCTGGGCTACGCCTTCTTTAACATGGGCTCCGGCTTTGCCAATTCCAGCAATACCGTAAAGCTCGCGACGAGCGAGATGGTTAACGCCATTAAGCAGGATCGCGTCGAAGATTTGACCTATACGGTTCAAGACGGAAGCGTGGCGGGTCATTACTGGAAGACGAAAAAGGACAAGGGTGACACGAGCGAGCTCAAGAGCTTCTCCTCGACCTATGTCGGCTCCGATTCGCTTGCCGAGCTTATGGCGGAGCACCCCGATACCAAGTACATCGTCAACACCAATGACCCCGATTTTTGGGGCGACTTGGCGATGAGCGTGCTTCCGACGATCGCCCTGATCGCCATCATGTTCTACTTTATGCGCCAGATGATGGGCGCCAACAACAGGAACATGCAGTTTGGCAAGACCAACGCCAAGACCAACGAGGCAACGCGCCCCAAGGTCAAGTTTGAGGATGCTGCCGGTGTGGACGAGGCAGTCGAGGAGCTCGAGGAGATTCGCGACTTTTTGAGCGATCCGGACCGCTATCGCAAGCTGGGCGCCAAGATTCCGCGCGGCGTGTTGCTGGTTGGCCCTCCGGGTACCGGTAAAACCCTGCTGGCCAAGGCCGTCGCCGGCGAGGCGGGCGTGCCGTTCTTTAGCATCTCGGGTTCCGACTTTGTCGAGATGTTCGTGGGTGTCGGCGCCAGCCGCGTGCGCGACCTTTTTAAGGAGGCCAAGTCTCAGGCTCCGTCAATCATCTTTATTGACGAGATCGATGCCGTGGGACGTCAGCGCGGAGCTGGCTTGGGCGGCGGTCACGACGAGCGCGAGCAGACGCTCAACCAGCTGCTGGTCGAGATGGACGGTTTTGAGGAAAGCGAGTCGGTCATCCTGATCGCCGCGACCAACCGTCCCGATATCCTGGATCCGGCATTGCTGCGTCCCGGTCGTTTTGACCGTCAGGTTACGGTCGACCGTCCGGATGTGAAGGGCCGCGAGCAGATCTTGCGCGTGCATGCCGAGAACAAGCCGATGGACGAGGACGTGAAGTTTGAGAAGCTCGCCCAGATGACCGTTGGCTTCACCGGCGCCGATCTGGCAAATCTGCTCAACGAGTCTGCGCTGCTGGCTGCCCGCCGCCATCGTTCCGTGATCTCGATGGACGAGGTCGAGGAGTCGATGGAGCGCGTGATTGCCGGTCCGCAGCGCAAGGGTCGCGTGATGACCGAGGCCGAGCGCACCACGATTGCCTACCACGAGAGCGGTCACGCCCTGGTGGGCCACATCCTGGAGCATTCCGATCCGGTTCATAAGATTTCGATTGTCAGCCGCGGCCAGGCTCTGGGCTACACGCTGCAGCTTCCGCAGGAGGATCACTTCCTCAAGACCAAGAACGAGATGCTCGACGAGCTCGCCGTGTTCTTGGGCGGTCGCGTTGCCGAGGAGCTCATGTGCGACGACATCACGTCGGGCGCGAGCAACGATCTGGAGCGCGCAACCAAGATGGCGCGCGAGATGGTCACGCGCCTGGGCATGAGCGAGGAGCTGGGCACGCAAGTGTTTGGCGAGGCGCAACATCAGGTGTTCCTGGGCCGCGATTACGCCGATCACCAGGATTACTCCGAGGAGACGGCGCGCCGCATCGATATCGAGGTTCAGCGCATCATGCGCGAGGCCCATCGCCGTGCGGTCGAGATTTTGGATGCCCGTCGTGATCAGCTCGATCTGATGGCGAAGGTGCTGCTTGAGCGCGAGACCGTCGAAGGCGACGCCGTGAACGCCCTGCTCGACAACGGGTGGGATGCCTACCTTGAGCGCGAGGGCGATATCCTGGCGGCCAAGGAGGAGCGCAATGCCAAGGCGGCCGGCATGCCGACCAAGAAGCGCACGCCTCGCATGAGCGAGGAGGAGCTGGCGGCCGATGCCGCGGCTTTTGCGCAGGCGGCCATGCAGGAGGATGCCGAAGCCGCATCCGATGATGCTGGCGATGGCGATGCCGTCAACGCTGATGGCAACACCGACGCCGACAAATAGTTCTTGCAGTGAAAGCCTCCGCGGGGAAACCCGCGGAGGCTTTTTCTTCATCGATTGGGGACAGACTTAAATGAGCGTTTTCACGCATTTAAGTCTGTCCCCAATCAACATTGCTGCGGCACTTCGCCCGACTAAAGCGTACAATACCGCCTATGCGAAAGGGGAACAGATGATCAACGAAACTATGTTTGCTCGCGGTGCGGAAAGTTCCATCATCCGCGAGATCTTTAGCTATGGCCTTGAGCGCAAGGCGCAAATCGGCGCGGAAAACGTGTTCGATTTCTCGCTGGGCAACCCGAGCGTTCCTGCTCCCGCTGCCGTCGCGGAGTCCATCAAAAAGGCGCTTGAACTGCCGAGTGACCAGCTGCACGGTTATACGCCCGCTCCGGGCCTGCCGCAGTGCCGTACCGCCGTGGCTGAGTCTCTTAACCGTCGCTTCGGTACGAGCTATGAGGGCAAGGATGTCTTTATGACCGTGGGCGCGGCGGCTTCGCTCACCTGCACGCTCAATGCCGTTACGAACCCGGGTGACGAGGTCATTGTTATCGCCCCGTACTTCCCGGAGTATCGCGTGTGGATTGAGAAGGCCGGCTGTACGTGTGTCGAGGCGCTCGCCGATGAAGATACGTTCCAGCTGAGCGTGGATAACGTGCTCAAGGCGATTACCGACAAGACGGCAGCTGTCATCATCGACTCACCGAATAACCCGACGGGCGCCGTGTATACGCGCGATACCCTGACGCGACTGGCCAATGTTTTACGCGAGGTCAACGCCAGGCGCGATCCCGAGAATCCGATCATGCTTATCTCGGATGAGCCGTATCGCGAGATTGTCTATGGCGCCGAGGTGCCTTGGGTGCCTTCGATCTACGAGCACACCATCGTGTGCTACTCGTATTCCAAGTCGCTTTCGCTACCGGGCGAGCGCGTCGGGTGGATCCTGGTTCCCAATACGAATCCTCAGGCAGCTCGTCTAATGCCCGCCGTTGCCGGTGCCGCCCGTACGCTGGGCTTCGTGTGCGCTCCGGCGCTCTTCCAGCGCGTGATTATTGATTGCATCGATGAGCCGAGTGACGTTGAGGCCTATGCACGCAACCGCACGGCGCTTACCGATGCGCTGGCGGAGTACGGCTACACCTATGTTGAGCCGGATGGTGCATTCTACCTGTGGGTGAAGGCGCTGGAGCCCGATGCGAACGCTTTCTGCGAGCGCGCGAAGAAGTATGAGCTGCTCGCGGTGCCTTCGGATAGCTTTGGCATGCCGGGCTGGTTCCGCATTGGCTACTGTGTGAGCTACGAGACCATCGTCAATTCGTTGTCTGCCTGGAAGCAACTGGCCGACGAATATCGTCGAAAGTAAAGCGCTCTGCTTGCAATGTTTTACGTGAAACGGGGTTTGGTGCTAAGCCAGACCCCGTTGTTTATGCCGTTGTGTGATTGGGATGAAGCAGTTTTACGACTGCCGAAAGCTATGCGTACAATGAATATACGCGACGGCCATACTGGACAAGGAGACCCGATGCCCTACCTTCTTTCTTGTGATATTCATACTCATACGATGTTCTCTGCGCATGCGTACTCAACCATCGAGGAGAACATCTATTGGGCGGCAGAGCGCGGCCTTCAGGTGCTCGGTTCAGCCGATCATTTAAGCTCGATGGTTACGCCTTGTCCCAATGACCTGCGCAGTTTCCAATTCTTTATTAACCAGGATATCTGGCCGCGCATTTGGAGCGGCGTGCTGGTGCTTCGCGGCGCCGAGGCCGATATCGTTTCACTGGACGGCAGCTTGTTTGGCGAGGACATTCCCGTTTCGCTCGATATCGCCGGCGATTCGTATAGTCGTGAGCATTCGCTGTTCGATTTGGTGACGCGTAATTTGGATTATTTGGTGGCAAGCGTGCATAACCCGCAGTTTGCCGAAGGCGCGACG
The DNA here is from genome assembly GCF_003467965.1 of Collinsella sp. AM42-18AC. Taxonomy (NCBI): domain Bacteria; kingdom Bacillati; phylum Actinomycetota; class Coriobacteriia; order Coriobacteriales; family Coriobacteriaceae; genus Collinsella; species Collinsella sp. AM42-18AC. The sequence continues at coordinate 150,792 of NZ_QSFY01000004.1, read as the reverse complement.
CTCGCCCAGACAACCGAGATGTACATCAATGCCCTGGAGCACCCCAAAGTGTTTATGCTGGGCCACACGGGTCGCTCGGGTGTTTCCTTTGATATCGATGAGGTGTTGTTGGCGGCAAAGGCCAAGCACAAGATTATCGAGATTAACAACCATAGTCTTGAGCATGGTACCGATGCCGAGCATTGGGGCGCTTGTCGCAAGATTGCCGAGCGCTGCGCCGAACTGGGCGTGGGGATTGGCGTCTCGACCGACGCGCACATTGGTATGGCAATTGGCAAGCTCGACCAGGCGCGCAAGATGCTCGATGAGATTCACTTCCCGCTGGATCTGATCGTGACGCGCGACCGCGAGACGCTGCTGCGCGAGATGGCGGCAGCCGGCGTGTGTGACCTGCGCAAGAGCATGTAACGGGCTCATATATTCAACGAAAGGGGGCGGTCCAGACGGGCCGCCCCCTTTCTTGTGCCGGTAGATTTTAAGGCATGTCCCAAAAATCTACTGGGGTGGGTTAGCGGCGCTCGAGGACCGCGACGGTCTCGGTGTGGTCGGTATGGGGGAACATGTCGACTGGCGTGATCTTGAGCAGGCGATAGCCTCCGTCGAGGAGCTGGTGCAGGTCGCGCTCTTGGGTCACGGGGTTGCAGCTGATATAGGTGATGCGGCGCGGCTTGAGCGCGCAGGCGGCCTCGAGGAACTCGGGGGTGGAGCCGGCGCGCGGCGGGTCGATGGAGAGAACGTCAACGCGCTCGTTGTTATCGGCGGCGTCCAGGATGTAATCGGTGGCGTCGTCGGCCATAAACCAAGCGCTGCGGGTGAGGCCGTTGAGCTCGGCATTGCGACGTGCGTCGGCAATGCCCGCCGGGTTGCGCTCCACGCCGAGCAGCATAATGCCAACACCCCTGTTCTGGGCATCCTTCGCGGCGCACAGGCCGATGGTGCCGCTGCCGCAGTAAGCGTCCATGAGAATGTCGCCCTGCTGCAGGTCCATGCCGTCAATCGCGAGCTGATAGAGCAGCTCGGTCTGCTGCGGATTGGTCTGATAGAACGCGGTAGGGGAGATATCGAATTCGCAACCGAGCAGCTGGTCGCGCATGCACTCGGCGCCATAGACGATACGAGTCTCCTCACCCAAGATGGCGTTACCGGGACGGCCGTTGATATTTTGGGCGACGGTGACGATATGCGGATCGAGCGCCGCGACGGCCTCAAAGAACTCCTGCGCATGCGGTAAGTCACGCTGGGCGGTCACGAGCGTAACCATGACTTGGTCGGTACGCCAGCCGCAGCGGACGACGGCATAGCGAAGCAAACCAAGATGCTTGTCCTCATTAAAGGCGGGAATATGCAGCCGCTCAGCTTCGCGCGCGATGCCGTTGAGAATCTGACGGGCACCCGGCGCCTCGACAGGACACTCGGGTACGGCGACGATTTTGTGCGTGCCGCGCTCAAAAAAGCCACAGCGGACAGTGCCCTCCTTACCGGGTGCAAACGGAGTGGCAGCTTTATGACGAAAGCCACGCGGCGCAGGATATTTACCCGGGTCGCCCAGGGTGACGCCCATACCGCGAATAGGATCAACGGCGATACCCTCACGCTCGCAGAGCTCAGCAAACAGCTCCTCCATAGCAGCCTGCTTGGTCGCCAATTGCTTCTTATAAGGACGATTGAGCGCCGTGCACCCACCACAAGCCCGCATGATGGAACAAGGCGACTTGGGATCCCCGATCTTTCGCGCAGGCTGAGCCGAATCCTTGCGTGAGTCCTTGGAACGAACGTGAGACGCTTTATCCCCGCCGTGACGAGAGCCAGAACGCTTGGTCTTAACCTTGCCTTTGGCCGACTTACCCTTCGCATCCTGAGATGGCTTGGATTTCTTAGAAGATTTTTTCTCCTCCGACCCCTCAGCCGCCTCGATCAAAGCACGACGAGCCTTACGCTCCGCACGAGATTCTGCCATCAATAACTCCACTAATTCATGAATTTAAGCTGCAAGTATTGTACCGTTCCAAGCCAGCAGACGATATGCAAGCGGTTTATTCGTGTTAGTGATAAGCCCAACGACGTTTGCCCGCCGGGTGCCGGGGCAGGGGTTAAGTTTGTCGCGAGTTCCGCACGAACAGGAGAGCACTTAATGTGCTCTCCGTCGTGAGCAGGACTGTAGAGCAGCAAACTTAACCCCTGCCCCGGCACCCGGCGGGCAAGCCCTCCCTTGTACTCCATCTCACTAAAGTGTATGATTCTGAACGTTACATGACTCACTTTACCTAACTAAAGTGCCATCAAGGGGGAATACCATGAATACCGATATGTCTCGTCGTCAATTTGTTGGTCTAGCCGGTTCGCTTGCCACGGTGCTTGGCCTCGGCCTGGTAGGCTGCGGCGGTGGTGCCGGCAAGGGCTCCGCTGCTGGCTCTGCCGCGGCCAAGGATGTGAAGGGCGCTGCGGAGTCCAAGAAGCTCGTGGTGGGCTTTGACAAGTCCTACCCTCCGTACGGCTTTGTGGGCGACGATGGCGAGTACACCGGGTTTGACCTCGATCTGGCTAAGGCCGTTGCCGATAAGCAGGGCTGGGATGTCGATTACGAGGCCATCGATTGGGATGCCAAGGACACGCTGCTCAACTCCGGCGCCATCAACTGCATCTGGAATGGCTTTACCATGGAGGGTCGCGAGGACGACTACACGTTTTCCGAGCCTTACATGCTCAACGAGCAGGTGCTCGTGGTCAAGAAGGACGCGGGTATCAAGAGCTGGGACGATCTTGCCGGCAAGACCGTGATTACCCAGACTGATTCCGCCGCACAGGATGTGCTCGAGGGCGACCAGAAGGATCTGGCCGCGACGTTTGCCACGCTCGATACCATCGGTGAGTACAACACGGCGTTTATGCAGCTCGAGAGTGGCGCAGTCGATGCCGTTGCCTGTGACCTCTCGATCGCTCAGTATCAGCTTGCCGCCAAGCCCGATGCCTATACGCAGCTCGACAAGCCGCTGTCCAGCGAACATTACGCCGTTGGCTTCAAGAAGGGCGACACCAAGTCCGCCGATGCCGTGACCGAGTCGCTCAAGGCGCTCTACGAGGACGGCACGGTCAAGGACCTGTGCGATAAATATGCAAGCTATGGTCTTTCCTTCGACAACTGGGTGCTCAAATAGCGGCTTTCCCAGGCACCCGATTTTGCCGTTCAAACCGTCGCTTGCGTACATTTAGTACGCGGCGCTCCTCTTTCACGGCAAACTCGGGCACCTGGAAAACCCGCTTTAGCATTGGGTTCGCTGTTCCGTTACTGTGAAAGAGAGCTTGGGTTGTCTATTCAGGTCATGATGCAGATGCTTGGCCAGGGATTCTTGGTCAGCTTGCAGCTGTTTGTGCTGACGCTGCTCGGGTCGATTCCACTGGGAATCCCCGTGGCGTTCATGCGCATGAGCAAAATTGCGCCGCTCCGCTGGATTGCGCGCATCTATATTTCGGTGATGCGCGGTACGCCGCTCATGCTACAGATGTTTGCCATCTACTTTGCCCCGTACTACGTGTTTGGCATCTCGCTCACGCCCGATTCCAAATGGACGGCGTGTGTCGTGGCGTTCATCATCAACTACGCCGGCTATTTTGCCGAGATCTATCGATCGGGCCTGCAGTCCATTCCGCGCGGCCAATACGAGGCCGCCGAGGTGCTGGGCTACTCGCGCCTGCAGACGTTTTTGTACATTGTGATGCCGCAGGTCGCCAAGCGCATTTTGCCGGCGATGGGCAACGAGATTATCACGCTGGTCAAAGACACGTCGCTGGCGTTTGCCATCGGCGTGGGGGAGATGTTCTCGACGGCCAAGGCGCTGGTTGCCTCGCAAGTGAGCATGGTGCCGTTTGCGATTGCGGCGCTGATCTACTGGGTCTTTAACTTTGTGGTCGAGATGCTGCTGGGCGCCGCCGAAAAGAGGCTGGACTATTATCATGACTAACTCGGTGATGAAAATTGAAAGCGCGCGCAAGGCGTTTGGCGGCAATGAGGTGCTCAAGGATATCTCGCTCGAGGTCAAGCGCGGCGAGGTCGTGGCGATTATCGGGCCTTCGGGCGGCGGTAAGTCCACGCTGCTGCGCTGTGCCACGCTGCTCGAGACGCTCGACGGCGGCTCGCTCTCGTTTGGCGACCTTGCCGTCGCGACGGATGCGGGTTCGGGCGCGATGTACGCAAAGGGCGATGTACCTAAACAGGCGCGCTCGCGGTTCGGTCTGGTGTTTCAGAACTACAATCTGTTCCCGCACTATACCGTGATGAAAAACATCACCGATGCACCGATCCGCGTGCTTAGGCGTCCGCGCGAGCAGGCGGAGGCCCGCGCACGCGAGCTTATTGCACAGATGGGGCTTACGGGTAACGAGAACAAGGTACCCTGCGAGCTTTCGGGCGGTCAGCAGCAGCGCGTGAGTATTGCCCGCGCCCTGGCGCTCGACCCGGAAATCTTGTTCTTTGATGAGCCGACCTCGGCGCTCGATCCAGAGCTGACGGCTGAGGTGCTGCGCGTCATCAAGGATTTGGCCGCGCAGAATATGACGATGGTGATCGTGACGCACGCGATGCAGTTTGCCCGCGACGTTGCCGACCGCGTGGTCTTTATGGATGGCGGTCGTATTGTCGAGGAGGGTCCTGCCGAGCAGGTTATCGATCATCCGCGCGAGCAGCGTACACGCGAGTTCTTGAGCCGTATCGAGGGATAGGCTCAGCTATTTGCTCAACTATTTATTGAGGTGAAACCGCCGCAGGTCTTATGATCTGTGGCGGTTTTTTGCATCCGCGGGGTTCAATAATCGCCTCGCAAGCTCGCTCTCTCCTCTCGCCGCCCGTATCCATACGCGTGCCGAAAGGTCTGCATGGACAGGCGACTGCAAGGGTAGGGTGGTGGCATAGGACATTTGGAGGGTGAGTCGGCTCGGCTGCCGACCATGCTGCTCCCGGGACGGCACCGACCGCGAACTCTCCCCGTTGGCGTCGCGCATCGCGCGCGACCCTGCAAGGAGGTCATCATGGGTGCTCCCAAGACCGGCAATGTAAGGAACGTGGTGCTCGTAGGCCAAGGCGGGGTGGGCAAGACTTCACTCGCCGAGGCCATGCTCCACCTTTCCGGTAAGACCGCCCGCCTGGGCGGCCACGACGGCACCAAGCCCACGCTCGACTATGACCCCGAAGAGGTCAAGCGTGCATTCTCCATCTCGACGACCATCGCGCCGATCGACTGGAAGGGCGCGCGCATCAATGTGCTCGATGCCCCGTGCTACCCCGATTTTATCGGCGACGCCTTTGCCGCGATGAGCGTCTGCGAGACGGCTCTGTTTGTGGTTGACGCCGAGGCCGGCCCGCAGCCTACGACGGTTAAGCTCTGGTATGCCGCCGAGGACCTGCGTCTGGCACGTGCGGTATTCGTAAACCGCCTGTCGCGCTCCGAGGCCAGCTTTGCGACCACAATGGACCTGCTGCAGGAGCGCTTTGGCACGCGCCTGGGCGCCGTGACCCTTCCCTGGGGCGAGGGCGAGGACTTTGACGGCATCATCGACCTGGTGCGCATGAAGGCGCGCCATTGCAACGGCATCGAAGCTGTTGAGTCGGAGATTCCCGAGGAGTATCGTGCCCAGGCCGAGGAGGCCCATGACCATCTGTGCGAGTTGGTGGCCGAGGCCGACGATGAGCTGATGATGAAGTACCTGGAAGGCGAGGAGACGCTGACGCAGGAGGAGCTTGAAGGCCTGCTGTCGAAGGCGATCGCCGAGCGCATCTTTGTGCCGGTCTTTGCGGGCGATTGCATTAAGGAGCAGGGCGTCAACTCGCTGATGGACGACATTGCCACGTACTTCCCGGCGCCGACCGACTACGGCGAGATGCCGCTTATCGACGGCGATTCGCTTAAGATCTCGAGTGACGATGATCGTCCGGTGGCGTTTGTGTTTAAGACGCTGGCCGATCCGCAGCAGGGTCGCATCAGCTTTATCAAGGTGCTGACGGGCACGCTTGAGCCGGGCCTTGAGCTGATCAACGCGCGTACCCGCAAGAGCGATCGTCTGGCTCACCTGTATGTGATGTGCGGCCGCGATATGACCGAGGTCGGTCACGCCTATGCCGGCGACATTATCGTGGCGCCCAAGTTGGCGGCCGAGACGGGTGACACGCTCTCCATTACCGGCAAGGTCGAGGCTGCGGCGTTTAAGTTCCCCAACTCGCAGTATCGCATTGCCATCGAGGCCGAGAACCGCGGCGACGAGGAGAAGCTCTACACGTTTATCGAGAAGGCCTGCAAGGCAGACCCGACCATGAGCATCGACCGCGACGAGGAGACTGGCCAGACCATTATCTCCGCCGTTGGCGAGGCGCAGGTTTCGGTGCTGCTCAACCGTCTGGAGGATCGCACCAAGGTTGCTGCCAAGAGTGTGCCGATCCGCATTCCGTATCGCGAGACCATTCGCCGTACGGCAAGTGCCCAGGGCCGCCATAAGAAGCAGACCGGCGGCGCCGGTCAGTACGGCGACTGCTGGCTGCGCGTGGAGCCGCTCATTGGGCCCGACGGCACGAGCGATGGCTATGAGTTTGTGGACGAGGTCGTGGGCGGCCGCATTCCGCGCTCGCTGATTCCCGCCGTGGACAAGGGCGTCCAGGAGACCATGAAGGACGGCATCATTGCCGGCTACCCGCTCACGGGCATTCGCGTGGCTGTGTACGACGGCTCGTATCACAGCGTCGACTCCAACGAGATGGCGTTCCGCGCGGCGGCCCGCATCGGCCTGCGCAAGGCATGCGCCGATGCCGACCCGGTGGTGCTGGAGCCCATCGAGGAAATCACGGTGACAATCCCCGAGAGCTACGCCGGTGCCGTGATGGGCGACATCTCGGCCTCGCGCGGTCGCGTGACGGGCATGGAGACCGATGAGCGCGGCGATACCGTGGTCATTGCCCAGGCCCCGTTGGCCGAGCTGACGGATTACTCGACGCGCCTGCGCTCCATCACGCGCGGCACGGGCGACTTTACCATGAAGCCCGCTGGCTACGAGCAGGTGCCCTATGACGTTCAGGCCAAGCTGGTCGAGCGCTATGAGGAGGGCCGCGCTAAGTAACGTGTGGCTTTGTCTGCGCCACGCATGTCGATGCAAGGGCCGCTCTGGGTGATCCGGAGCGGCCCTTTTTGATCCCTGGGGGATTGCAAATCGGTTCTTGTTGTGGCTCGGGGCTAATCCCCCGAGGTCTGGTTGCGGCCGGTGGCGTAGTCGATTTGCACATGCGGTTGCAGGTTGTAGCAGTACACGTGGAAGCACAACGTCTTGCCGTGATCCTCGACCGACTGCGCCTCGAGGCGGACACCGCGGCAGACGAGTTCCTCTTCGTTATACATGGGCGTGACGCGGTAGAGCACGTGGTTGCCCGTGTCGCGGATATAGCCGAGGATTTGCTCCTCAAACGGCAACATGCCCGTTTCGTTGAGATAGCGCGTGCCGGTGAGGAGATTCTTGCGGTTGGCGTTTTCGCCGCAGAGCGACCAGGCGATGAGGTGACAGCGGTTGTAGAGGCTCTGGCCTGGAATAAAGTCGTAGCGCTGCTGGTGCCAACCGGCAGGATGGATACGCGAGATATCGCCGCGCTTTCCCTGTCCGAGTGACTCGGGGCCTATGCAGGCGAGTGCTTTGCGGGTACGGCCCAGGCTGTCGAGCTTTGAGAACTTCTTAAAGCATCCTTCTTCGGTGGCCCGCTCGTATTCATCGAGCGTGAACGACGGTGTGCCGAGCGGGTGCGTGCCATCGGCGCGAAGGGCAACGTAGGGGTTGCCGGCGTAGTCGGGAATGCTGGTGAGGTATACGCCGCGCGCGCGGTCGAGATCGGGGTTTTCGACTTCGTCGATGGGGGTGGCAGTGCTATCTGCGGAAGTGTCGTCGCCGGTGCCGGTTGTGGTGGATTCGGAGCCATCGTCGGTGCTTTGGCCGCCTTCGGAATCCGTGGAGCTTGCCGTTCCTGATTCGAGGCGGGCGACCAGGTCAGCCTCGTCCTCGGTGCGGCTGGGGCTCTCGTTTTGCTTCTCGGCCAGGGCCGCCGCCTGCTCATCGCTTTGCGGCGACAACAGTTTGGGTGCCCCGTCGAGAGATCCTGTAAACAGCGCAAATCCCAGCACCACGGCGGTGCCGATGGAAAGTACTTGCTTGTAGGCGGACTTGCGCGACATGGGGGCTCCTGGATGGACGGTTGGGAATCTACCAGTCTAGCAGGAGCCGGCAGGGGCCGTTCTGCCGAACAAATACTTAAGATTTGGGACAAACACTCCTGATTAATTTGTCCCGCGGTCTAGATCGAGGTGGAGTCGAGCCAGTTGAGCTTGCACTCGAGAATGCGCTGCTCGCCGGGTTCGCTGCTGCCGTCAAGTAGGGCGAGCAACATCTCGGCTGCTTCGCGACCTTCCTGGTCGACGGGCTCGATGATGGTGGAGACGGTCGGTGTGGTGAGATTAGTCCAGTCTTCGCAGTTGAGTCCCAAAAGGCCGATTTGCTGCGGAAGCAGATGGGCCATGGGCTGAAGTGCCTTGTAGACGCGGGGGAGCGCCCATTGGTTTTGGACAAAGATGAGCGCACGCTTGGCGGGATTAAACTTGAATTTAAAGTACTCGGTAAGCTCGTTGATTGACGGCTTGTTGTGGTCGATGGGGATGGCTTTGTAGAGCTGCCCATTCGCGGCTAATGCCTCGGCATATCCCTGAAAACGTTCCATGCGGGTGCGCATTTCGGTCATATTGGCGGCAATGGAGAAAAAGTCCTCGTAGCCGGCATCGAGAAGCGCCTGCGTGGCATTGTACACGCCGTCGTAGAGGTTGGTTTTGATCCAGCTGGTGCCTGGGCTGTAGATGGCCGCATCGAAAAAGACGACCGGCTTGCCGGCGCGTCTAATGCGGTCGTGCACGGCTTTGAAGTTTGCCGTGGGCTGGATGATAAAGCCATCGACGCCCAGCGAGAGCATCTTGTCGACGTACATGAGCTCGGTCTCGGGGTTAAAGTTGCTCGTGCAAACGACCGTCTGGTAGCCCGCGGGGAGCATGACCTGCTCCATGCCATTGAGAACGAGCCCCGCCCATTTGTTGGTGTTATCCAAAATGATGATGGCAATGACGTGGGTTTGCTTGCCGGTGAGCGTCTGCGCTTGGGCGTTGGGAACGTATCCGAGTTCCTTAATGACGCGCGCGATTTTGTTCTGCGTCTTTTCGCTAAGCTTTTCTCGTTTGTCGTTGAGGTAATACGAGACGCTTGCCGTCGAGGTTCCCGCCTCTCGAGCGACGTCTGCGATCGTAACGCGCTGTTTTGCCACAGCGACTCCTTCCGACAGATGAGCATTTTCCAACATGATGACTTTGAGTCTTGGTGAGGGATACGCTTCGGTGAGCGACCTTTTCCTTTCATATGAGTATGCAACAAATGCGGTATACGGGTGGGGTCGAAATTTGTGACCGGCATGCGCATCTGCCGTCTACCGAGAAAATCAAATACTTCTTGACTTTTGAAATCGAGGGTAAAATCGCAGGATTCATTTTTGGTTAAACGCATAACTAAATAGCGTAACCAACGCTCTGACCTGCGCGTTTACCGAAATAAACTGGCATTAAGAAAAACGAGCACCTATATTGGTCTTGTCGAAAAGACAGCAAGTCCAAACGGCAGGGGATGCTCCGGAGGCCTCCGCAAACGGTGTCTTGCGCACGCAACTCTATGAAAAGAGGGAAGCAATGAAGATCGTAGGCGTTGCCGCCTGTACCGTGGGTATCGCCCACACGTATATGGCCCAGAAGGCGATTCAGGATGAATGCGCCGCTCGTGGCATCGAGTGCAAAGTCGAGGCTCAGGGTGGTCTGGGTATCGAGAATGAGCTCACGCAGGAAGACGTTGATTGCGCCGACCTGGTGCTCGAGTCCGTCGACGTGGGTGTCGAGAACGAGGACCGTTTTGAGCAGAAGATGGCCGAGGGCAAGTTCCTCAAGGTCGGCACCTCGGATGTAATCGCCGATCCGGTAAAGATTATCGACCAGGCTGTCGAGATCATCAAGGCGACGGGCGGTGCCGTTGACGCGTCCAAGGCCGAGGCCAAGGCAGAGAAGAAGGCCGTCTCCGCTGCCCCGCAGGCCCCGACACCGGCGTCCAAGCAGTCCATCTTTGCCGACCCTGGCAAGACGCTGCTCAATGCATTCAATACCGGTGTTTCCTATTTTATCCCCATCGTCGTTATCGGTGGCGTGTTCCTCGCCTTCTCGTTGGCATCCGGTACTGCCGGTGCTAGCGGCATGGAGGTCACCAACCCGTTGATGGTGAGCCTTAACACTATCGGCATGGCCGGCATCTCTATGATGATTCCGGTGCTTGCGGCATACATCGCCTACTCGATGGCCGGTAAGCCCGCACTTGCCCCCGGCTTCGTCCTGGGCTACTTGGTTAACAACGCCGTCGTCACCCCGAGCGGCAACAGCGTTTCGACCGGCTTCTTGGGCGCCATGATCATGGCTGTCATCTGCGGTTACTTTGTCCGCTGGATGAAGACCTGGAAGGTCAACAACACCATCCAGACCATCATGCCCATTCTGATCATCCCGATTCTGACCTCGCTCGTCCTGGGCATGGCTTACATCTACATCCTGGCCACGCCGCTTGGCTTTGTGATGGATTGGCTCACCAGCGTGCTCGGCAGCCTGCAGGGCGGCTCCGCCGTCGTCCTGGGCCTGGTCATTGGCGTTATGACCGCTTTCGATATGGGTGGCCCCATCAACAAGACCGCTTCGACCTTTACCATGGCCATCATGGCCTCCGGCATCTACGGCCCCAACGGTATGTTCCGCGTCGCCGTCGCCATTCCCCCGATTGCTTGCGGCCTCGCTGCGCTCATCGCCAAGAACAAGTTCGATGACGCTGACCGTCAGATGGGCATCTCTGCGCTGTTCATGGGCTGCATCGGTATTACCGAGGGCGCTATTCCCTTCGCGGTCAAGGATCTTGGCCACACCCTGCCCGGCATTTGCATCGGCTCTGCCGTGGGCGCGGCGCTTGCCGCCTTCCAGGGCATCGACTGCTATGTTCCGCATGGTGGCTTTATTGTCGCCCTGGCCACCAACAACGTCGCGCTGTTCTGCCTGGACATCGTGATTGGCTCCTTGGTCGCCGCTGCAATCCTGATTGCCATGAAGCCCACGCTCGATAAGCAGGCCAAGTAAACCTTTAAGGACTCCGGCTGTGCGGAGGGATGGATTTGACTCCGCACAACCGCCCCTACACAACAAAATCCATCCGCACTGATAGGGCCCACATCTGGGTCCCAGGGAACTTTTGTCAAAAATCCTCTGGAGAAGGAGAACAAAATGTCCAACCTCACCATCCGCCAGGCCGTTCAGGGCATGCTCAAGCTGCAGGACAGCGGCGATCACGCAACCATGGTCGGCATTGGCCCCATGAGCCCCAACCTGATTCAGGCCGTGTTCGAGCTTGCCAAGGACGAGGATTTCCCGCCCATGTTTATCGCTAGCCGCAACCAGGTCGATATGGACGAGATGGGCGCCGGCTACGTCAACGGTTGGGACCAGACGCGCTTTGCCGCCGACATTAAGAAGGTTGCCGACGAGGTGGGCTATACCGGTCCGTACTACCTGTGCCGCGATCACGGCGGTCCGTGGCAGCGCGACGAGGAGCGTAACGCCCACCTGCCCGAGGACGAGGCCATGGAGCTCGCCCGCAAGTCCTTTGTCGCCGACATGGAGGCAGGCTTTGACCTGCTGATGGTCGACCCCACCAAGGACCCCTATCAGATCGGCAAGGTTATTCCGCTCGACGTGGTGCTTCGCCGCACGATCGATCTTATCGACTATCTTGAGCAGTACCGTCGCGAGCATAACCTGCCCGAGGTTGCCTATGAGGTCGGTACCGAGGAGACCAATGGCGGCCTGACCTCCACCGACAAGTACGAGGAGTTCATTTCTCAGCTGCAGCCCGAGCTCGAGAAGCGCGGCTGCCCCATGCCCACCTTTATCGTCGGCCAGACCGGTACGCTCACCCGTTGGACCGAGCAGGTCGGTCATTACAACTTTAAGAATGCCCGCGAGCTCGCCGACATGGCCAAGCGCTACGGCGTGGGCCTGAAGGAGCACAACGCCGACTACCTGGACGACGCGACGCTGCTCGAGCACATCCCGGCACACGTGACCGCTTCCAATGTCGCCCCTCAGTACGGCACCGAGGAGACCCGCGCTTACCTCAAGCTCTGCGCTACCGAGCAGATTCTGGTCGACAACGGCCTGTGCGACGATCCCTCCGATCTGTATCACACGCTGCTGGTCAAGGCCATCAAGACCGAGCGCTGGCGCAAGTGGATGACCGGCGACGATGTCAACCTGCAGGTTGACGACATTCTGGCCGACGACGAGCTCAGCCTGAAGATTCTGGATGTCTCCGGCCACTACGCGTTCAACGATCCCGAGGTCAAGGAGCAGGTCGAGAAGCTCTATCGCAACCTCGCTGCCCAGGACATTGACGGCAAGCGCTTTGTGATCGAGCACATCAAGCGCCCGATCAAGCAGTACGTCGTCGGTCTTAACCTCAAGGGCGTCACGAGCCGCATCGAGAAGGCTCTCTAAGTAGCTTTTCCTACACGACGCCGGGCCTGGGGCATGTCCCAGCTGCAGGCCCGGCACATAGGACAAAGGGACATCCCCTTTGTCCTATTTTTTGAGTTTTGGATTCCTTAGAAGGAGTTTGCACCATGAAGTTCTTTATCGATACCGCCAACCTTGACGAGATCGCCGAGGCCAAGAGCTGGGGCTGCCTTGCCGGCGTCACCACCAACCCGTCCCTGTACGCCAAGACCGGCGGCAAGCTCGCCGACTTTGAGCCCCATATGCTCAAGATTGCCGAGCTCTGCGAGGGCCTGCCCGTGTCTGCTGAGTCCACCGCGACCACTGCCGAGGGCATGATCGAGGAGGGCAAGCGTCTTGCCGCCCTGGCTCCCAACATCGTGGTCAAGCTTCCCGTGTGCGAGGCCGGCCTCGCCGCCTGCCGCGCCCTGGCCGATGCGGGCGTGCGCGTCAACATGACGCTTGTTTTCTCGCCGACGCAGGCCCTCATGGCCGCCAACGCCGGTGCCCGCTACATCAGCCCGTTTGTCGGCCGCTTTGACGACATCGCCGAGGACGGCATCTCGCAGCTCGACAATGTCGTGACATGCATCAAGAACTATGACTGGACCGGCAAGAACGTCGACGACACCGTCGAGATCATCACCGCTTCGGTCCGCACGCCCAACCACGTGACCCAGGCGGCTCTTCTTGGTGCCGACATCGCGACCGTGCCCATGGCCGCTCTCAAGAAGTGCCTGCATCACCCGCTGACCGACCAGGGCCTCGCCTCTTTTGAGGCTGACTGGCAGAAGGTCGTCGCTCAGGCTTAACGACCGGGTTGCCCTCGGCATCGCGCCATCCGGTGCCGGGGTTGTTCTCAAGAGAGGAATTCGTATGACCAACCAGGAGCTGGCGAAGGTCGCCAATGAGGTCAGGAAGGGTGTCGTGACTGCGGTTCACGCGGCCAAGTCGGGACATCCGGGTGGATCGCTCGGTGCAGCCGACATCATGACGTATCTGTACTTTGAGGAAATGAATATCGATCCTGCCGACCCTCACAAGGCCGATCGCGACCGCTTTGTGCTCTCCAAGGGTCACGCGGCGCCGGGCCTGTATTCGGTGTTGGCAAATCGCGGCTATTTTCCCGTCGAAGAGCTCGAGACGCTCCGCCATATTGGCAGCCGACTGCAGGGCCATCCCAACATGAACGATACCCCAGGCATCGATATGTCCACCGGATCGCTCGGTCAGGGTATCTCCGCCGCGGTTGGAATGGCGCTCGCCGCAAAGCACTGGGGTGACAGCTACCGCGTCTACACGCTGTTGGGCGACGGCGAGTGCGAGGAGGGCCAGGTGTGGGAGGCGGCCATGTTCGCCGGCAACCACGACCTGGATAACCTCGTCGCTATCGTCGATCATAATGGCCTGCAAATTGACGGCAGTATCGACGAAGTTAACTCGGCTATGCCACTTGCCGACAAGTTCCGCGCTTTTAAGTGGCATGTGATCGAGCTCGCCGACGGTAACGACATGGCGCAGATTGCCGCCGCCTTTGCCGAGGCTCGCAAAGTGAGCGTCTCGCCTGTGGCCATTATCGCCGAGACGGTGAAGGGCAAGGGCGTCTCCTTTATGGAAAACCAGGTGGGCTGGCACGGCAAGGCGCCCAACGATGAACAGTTTGAGCAGGCCATGGCCGAGCTCGCAGCAGCAGGGGAGGAGCTCTAATGGCAGACGTCAAGAAGGTCGCCACGCGCGTTAGCTACGGCGAGGCACTTGTCGAGCTGGGCAATGAGCGCGATGACTTTGTAGTGCTCGATGCCGACCTGGCCGCCGCCACACAGACCGGTAAGTTTAAGGCCGCTCACCCTGAGCGCTTCTACGACGCCGGCATTGCCGAGAGCAACTTGATGGGGCTTGCCGCCGGCATTGCGACCACGGGTCGCGTCGCCTTTGCGAGCACCTTTGCCATGTTCGCCGCCGGTCGTGCGTATGAGCAAGTGCGTAACTCCATCGGCTATCCGCACCTCAACGTCAAAATTGGCGCTACGCATGCGGGCATCTCGGTCGGTGAAGACGGCGCTACGCATCAGTGCTGCGAGGATATCGCGCTCATGCGCACGATTCCGGGCATGACGGTGATCGTCCCCGCCGATGACATCGAGGCTCGCGCTTGCGTGCGCGCCGCCTATGAGTTTGAGGGGCCGGTCTACATGCGCTTCGGCCGCCTGGCAACACCGGTTATCAACGACCGCGAGGACTATGAGTTCAAGATTGGTCGCGGCGTGGTCGTGCGCGAGGGGTCCGATGTGACCATCGTCGCTTGTGGCCTCATGGTCGCCGAGGCGCTTGAGGCTGCCGAGGCGCTCGCTGCCGATGGTATCGACGCCGAGGTCATCAACATGCACACGATCAAGCCGCTTGATGAGCGCCTGGTGGTTGCCAGCGCCAAGAAGACTGGTCGCGTGGTCACCGCCGAGGAGCATTCGATTATCGGCGGTCTTGGCGAGGCCGTGGCCTCGGTGCTCGCGGAACAGCATCCGGTGCCGATGCGACGCGTCGGCGTGCGCGATGTATATGGCGAGTCCGGCCCTGCGGTCGATTTGCTGCACAAGTACGGTTTGGACGCCGACGGCATCGAAGCCGCGGTCAGGTCCGTGTTGTAAGGAAGGTTTTCCATGGGGTTTGTATCTGCCAACCAAGTGACGATTGGCTACGCCGCCGCCTCGCGCGAGGACGCGCTGCATTATCTGTCCGAGCAGGCTGTTGAGCTTGGTTTTGCCGATGACGCATCTGCTGTAGAGGCGGCTTTTATTGCTCGCGAAAACGAGGCCGAGACTGGCCTCGTCGCCGGTTTTGCCGTTCCGCATGCCAAGAGCGACGCGATCCATACGCCGGGCGTTGCCGTGCTCAAACTGGCCGAGCCCGTCGAGTGGCCGAGTTTCGATGGGGTGCCCGTCGATGTTGCGCTCGCACTGTACGTGCCCGCCGGCGAAGCTGGAACTACGCACCTGCGTCTGCTCTCCAAGGCTGCCGTGATGCTGATGGATGCCGACTTCCGTGACAAGGTGCGCGAAAGCACCGATCCCGTTGAGATTGCGGAGCTCATCAATAGCGGACTCGAAGACTAGAACGGTCATCCCGTTCAATCAATCGATCCTTCTCCAAGGAAAAGGGCCGCGACGCCATATAGGTGTCGCGGCCCTGTTTGCGTTTCCCCAGATAAAACCTGCCAAAATAAACCTGTCCCTTTTTGGCAGGTTACGTCATAAGGCTTCTGTCTATGTAACGAAAGTACAATATGATATATACGTTATATACAAGTTTGTGACGTGCAGTAGATTTGCGGTAACGCAAGCCGATGAAGGGGCCGATATGATCAAGGCTGTTATTTTTGACATGGACGGAACGCTGATCGATACCGAGCGTTTGGACATGAGGGCATGGAGGGTGGGCGCCGCTGAGCTGGGGATCGCGATTGATGATGCGTTAATCCATCAGTTTATCGGCCGTTCGAATGCCGATGTTAAGGACATCCTTGAGGCGCATTACGGCAAGGGCGAAACCGCCGACGCGATTTTTGCCCGCAACATTGAGCTACACACCGAGATGGCCAAGACCGACCTGGAGCTTAAGGCCGGCGCCGCCGAGTGTCTCGACGAGCTGCTGGCTGCGGGCTATCACGTGGGCCTTGCGACGTCGTCGCGCCGCGTTGCGGCCGAGCGCAACCTTAAGACGGTCGGCCTCTTTGACAAGTTTGAAACGGTGACCTTCGGCGAGGACGTCGCATATGGCAAGCCCGACCCCGCAATTTACCTGCTCGCTTGCGAGCGCGCGGGCTTTGCTCCCGAAGAGTGCGCCGTGGTCGAGGATTCTCGCAACGGCTGCGTCTCGGGTATCACGGCCGGCTGCCATGTCTTTGCTGTGCCCGATATTGTGCCGCTGCCGCAGGACGTGGCGGATGGCTGCGAGGCCGTTCTCGATACGCTGTTCGATCTGAAAGCGGCGGTCAAGGCCGTGCGCTAAAGGTGCGCGCCGAGGTCGATGACGGTGGCTTCGACGCAGCTGCTTGCCTGGGTGCTGGCGCGCTCGGCGATCTGGGCGCCGATGCCGTAGCTGTCGGCTGCGGTGTTCCATTCATTAGAGGGGTCGCGCTCGTCTCTCTAAATGTCTCTCTAAAGATAAAGTCGGTTAGAGAGACAGCCTTAGGTAATCTAGCAGCGAATTCGTTATATCTCTCTAAAGGTCTCTCTAAAACAAAGTGCTTATCTCTCTAAAGTTAGAGAGATAAATCTATTGGTTTAGAGAGACGGAATGCCAATGCTGCCGGATAAAGGACTCATTGAAGTAATGGGTTCATCGACGAGCTGTAACCGCCGCTATCGGAAAAAGTAGGTGCGGCCGAGACGCCTCTCAAGTGCCTCTCGAAGTTAGAGGGGTGCTAGAGAGGCAGTTGTCTTGCGACATTTTCCCAGATAAAACCTGCCAAAATAAACCTGTCCCTTTTTGGCAGGTCTGCGGGTCAATGCCCATCAAACGAAGTTGCGGTGGAATAGTTCCTGTTTGGGCCCGATAGGCCGCAAAACAGGAACTATTCCACCGCAACTTATTTGGGATGCGCTATTGATTCATGTTGCCGTGGATGTAGGGGGTGACCTCGGGGGAGATATGACCGCAGCCTAGGTTGCGCAGGGCAGATTCGATGGCGGCAGGAAGCGGGGCCTTGCCCCCGTCGTTGACCGCGGTGTTGCCGAGGGCGGCAATCTTGGAAACGTCTGCCGGCGCGGCCTCGATATGCATGCAGCCGCCGACCAAGCGCGCGCGGACCTGGTCCAGGCCAAGGTCGTGCAGGTAGTCCTCGCAGGCGCGAATCACATCGACCTTCTCGCGTGTGAGCTCCTCGCCCGTGGGGACGCGCGTGGCCAGACAGGCTCCTGCCGGCAGGTTCCAGACGGGATAGCCCCAGGCGCGCAGCAGCTCGCGCTCTTCGTCCTTGGTAAAGCCGACCTCCATAAGCGGCGAGCGCACGCCGAGCTCCTGGGCGGCGCGCATGCCGGGGCGGTAGTCGCTGCGGTCGCTTGCGTTGCTGCCGTCGATGACGGTGGGAAAGCCCAGCGACCTGGCGTGGTTGACGATGGCGGTAAAGCCGGCGCGCTTGCAGTGGTAGCAGCGGTCGGCGTCGTTGCAGGCTACCTGGGGGAGCTGCAGTTGATCGACCGAGAGGTTGAGCACGGGGAGCTTAAAATGCGGCCCCTCATCGGCCTGCCCGTCAATCGCCCGCTCAAACGAAGCCTGCTCGGGCGTGCCGATGAGCGGCGTGGTGAGGTGAACGAGAAGCGTGCTGGCGGGCATGATGCGGGCGCAGACTGCGGCCAAAAAGCTGCTGTCGACGCCACCGGAAAAGCCGATGGCGACGCGTCCGTATGCCAAAAGCAGCTGCTCGAGCGCTGTGAGTTTGTCCTGAAGCCCCTCTGCAGGTGCGGTGGTGTCTGAAAGCATGAATCGATCCTTGCCGTTGAGTACTCGGTCGAAAACTATAATCCTACCGAGCCGCTTGTCATAAGACTTCTATCTATGTAACGAAAGTGCAATATGCTATATACGTTATATACAAGTTTACAGGTGCGGTAAAGTTGCGGGAGTACAGCAGCGCGAAGAGATGGGGGACCGATATGATCAAGGCCGTTATTTTTGACATGGACGGAACGCTGGTCGACACCGAGCGTTTGGGTATCAAGGCGTGGAAGGCGGGCGCGGCCGAGCTGGGATTCGCGATTGATGATGCGCTGATCCATCAGTTTATCGGTCGTACGCTGCCCGATGTCATGCGCATCCTTGAGGAGCATTACGACAGCAGCGAAACCGCTGAGGCAATCTATCGTCGCCATAAGGAGATTCGCGACGAGATGGTCAAGACCGATCTGGAGCTTAAGGCTGGCGCTGCCGAGTGCCTAGGCGAGCTGCTGGCTGCGGGCTATCACGTGGGCCTCGCGACGTCGTCGCGCCACGTTACCGCCGAGCGCAACCTTAAGACGGTTGGCCTCTTTGACAAGTTTGAGACGGTGACCTGCGGCGAGGACGTCGCGCACGGCAAGCCCGACCCCGAGATGTACCTGCTCGCCTGCGAGCGCGCGGGCTTTGCTCCCGAGGAGTGCGCCGTGGTCGAGGATTCGCGCAACGGCTGCGTCTCGGGTATCACGGCCGGCTGCCACGTCTTTGCCGTTCCCGACATCGTGCCGCTGCCGCAGGACGTGGTGGATGGCTGCGAGGCTGTGCTCGATACGCTGTTCGATCTGACGGCGGCGGTCAAGGCCGTGTGTTAGCGTTCGCACGCAAGTCGCCATGCCCCGCGCCCGATCTCGCAGGACGGTGGCGGCAACGGCGCCTGCGTGAAGGCGCTGACGCAGTCAGCCCCTCTTATCACGCCAAGATTGCTGTTTTGGCCGATAAGAGGGGCATTGTGCTTTAAGCGACTGGGGCTGCGGCCTTGGTAAGGAGCTGGCGGAGGGTTATGACGTTACAAGTTACTCCAGGAGCCAGTCGATCACGTTGCGCTTGCGGACTCCTTCGTAGTTCGCGTCCGCAAACAGCGTGTCGAGCGTAAGAAGCGTCTTGGGGTAGTTGTCTCGGACTTTCTTAAAGGGGGCCAACTCTCGATTGAGGGTAGTTTCGTCGAGCGTTGTGGCTGAAACCTGAAAATAGGCTGTCTCGTCTGACTTTAGGGCAACAAAATCGATTTCCCCGCCGTCGATATCGCCCACGTAGACGTCGTATCCACGGCGTAGGAGCTCGAGATAAACAACATTTTCGAGGATATGACCGATATCGCTGCTTTGGGTTTTGACGAGAGCGCCTCTAAGTCCAAGGTCAACGGCGTAGTATTTGCCGTTTGTTGAAAGAAGCTGCCGACCGCGCACGTTATAGCGCGGAGCAAAGTACAGCACAAGGCTGTCTGTTAAGCCTTTGAGGTATTTGGCTACGGTTTTCTGGTCGGTTTTGTTGCCGTTGGACGAGAGCGTGTCGGAGATTTTTTTAATCGAGATCCGGTTTCCAATGCTATGGAGTAGGAACTTGGTGATATCGCGCAGGGTCGGGACGTCCGAGACCTTCAGGCGTTCGATAACGTCGCGTATGACGATGGTATCGTAGAGGCTCATAAGATAATCGCGCGCCTGGGGTCCCTGAATACCCGTCTCGGCGATAAAGGGAAAAGAGCCCCTGGTTATGTACTCGTCAAACAACTGCGCGGGAGCCTTTCCGTCATTGGTTTTTGCCGAGCAAAACTCTTTAAAGGATAGGGGCAGCATCTTGAGCTCTACGTAGCGGCCGGAGAGTAAAGTTGCCAGCTCGCTCGAGAGCAGATAAGCGTTGGAACCGGTTATGTAGAGGTCGACATTGTCCTTGATAAAAAGACTGTCGACGGCTTTTTCGAAATGCTCGACGTGCTGTATCTCGTCCAGAAAAACGTAGTTCATCTTATCGGGGACGAGTCTGGCGGAAATGTAGTCGTAGAGTGCTCTATACGACGTAAGCGACTCGAACTCCAGGTCTTCAAAGTTGAGGGATATAACCTGGTCGCCTGTGATTCCATGATCGCGCAGGTAGCTACGGTAGATTTCGAATAGCTTTGATTTGCCGGACCTTCGCACGCCCGAAACGACCTTGATGACGTGTGAGTCTTTCCACGAAATGAGCCAGTCGAGGTACTGTTTGCGATCAATCAGATTCATGAAACCCCTTTCTTGGCGAAAAAAACTGGAGCAAAATCAATACTTATAGGAAATATCTAAAAATATGGAATTGAGTCTATTTTAACAAAAAAGTTAATGAAAAATGGATTACATTCCATAAATATCTGTAGCCGCAGGTCCGGCTAAACGGAGAAGGCCCGTGGGGCCAGCAAAAACGCCGCAGCGGGACTGTTCCCGTTGCGGCGTTTTTTGTTACAGGTAGGCGCCCAGGTTGATGTCGGTTATTGGGGCCGCGGATGGGCCCGTCGGGTGCTGCTCGGCCTTTTGGGTGCTCACACGTTCGAGCAAGAAGGGGCGCACGAGCTCCTGACGGTTAATGTCCTCGGTGGCCGTGGCCGTGGTGACGGTACGCGCGGCGGAGCCGATGCGGACTCGTTTGGTCTTGGCGGCAGGTTTATCCTCGATTTGCTCCATGAGCAATTGAACGCCCTTGCGGCCAATTTCGTAGCCCGGCGGCGCCACGGTGGTAAGGGGAACCGACCCGCTCCATGCTAGGGGGTTGCCGTCGCAGCCGGCCACGCGGACCTGCTCGGGGACGGAGATGCCTTTGTCGACCAGCGCCGAGATAACGCCCGAGGCTAATACGTCGGTCAGACCGATGACAAAATCGGGGCGCTCGTCAGCAGGGCGCTCGGCAATCTGGGCACCGATACTGTAGCCGTCGGCTGCGGTATTCCATTCGCCGGCGTCGATGACTTCGATCTTGATATCGGGGTGTAGAGCGAGCGCTTTATGAATGCCAAGGACGCGCAGGGTGAGTTGCATAAATGCTGCTCGGCCGACGACGACAATATGGTGCGCTCCACGGGCGATGGCGAGTTCGGCAATGATGCGACCCTGGGCCTCGTTGTCGGCCGCTACATAGTAGCCGGGCTCGGAGCAATGGATGTCCAGGTGGACGATCGGCACGGGCATCTTGGCCATGACGGGATGCCAGTCGGGGGATGTCATGGGCTGAACCATGACGCCGGACATCTGGGTGCCCATAAAGTATCGCAGGTAATGGTCCTCGAGAATGTCGTCGTTATCGGCATTGGCGATGAGCAAGTCATAGCCGTGCTTGCGTGCCTCGTTGTGGGCACCGCTGGCAATCTGGAGCGAAAAGCCGTGATCGAGACGGGGGAGCACCAGGCCAAAGGACTTGGTGGCGCCGCCCGCGAGCTGACGGGCGCTTTGGTTGGGCAGGTAGCCAAGGCGATTGATGGTCTCGTTGATGAGCTTGAGGGTCTCGGGGCGCAGCTTTTCGGGGTGGTTGAGCGCGTTGGAAACCGTGCCCAACGAAACCCCAGCCTCGCGCGCGACGTCGCTGATTTTTACCTTTGCCATAGCGGCCCCTTTGATGCGTTTCAAGTACAAGGCAGATTGTAGCATCCCAAACCTACCAAAAAGGGACAGGTTTATTTTGGCAGGTTTTATCTGGGGAAACGCCGTTGCCAGCGCGACCACCACAAAGGTGCCTGTCCCCATTGTGGTGGTTTGGACCGGCTGGGCATGTGTGCATCGGGTGGTATCTAAGTTGAGATACCACTTCTGGTATATCAGCTTGCGCTTGCGTGAGTACAATACTCGAACGTTATACGTCTCAGCGCCCCCTGTGCGTGGACGTCTTGCAGTCACGCGAACGAAGGGATTTATCCTATGTGCGGAATCGTCGGCTACACCGGCTCTGATATTGCAAAGAACATCCTGGTCACGGGCCTCAAGCGTATGGAGTATCGCGGCTATGACTCCTCGGGCGTTGCGCTCGAGGTGGGCGAGGGTGCCGCGGCGCACCTCGACGTCATCCGCCGCGTGGGCAAGGTCGCGGGCCTGGAGAGCGAGCTTTCCAACATCGACAGCGACGCTACCTGCGGTATCGGTCACACCCGTTGGGCCACCCACGGCAAGCCCTCCGTCGTTAACGCCCATCCCCACACCAGCTGCGACGGTCGCATCGCCATCGTCCACAACGGCATCATCGAGAACTTCGCCGAGCTGCGCGAAGAGCTGGAGGGCCGCGGCCACCACTTTAAGAGCGAGACCGATACCGAGGTCTTCGCGCATCTGATCGAAGAGGCTTATGCCGAGACGCACGACCTGATGGCCTCCGTGCGCGAGGCTTGCACCCACGTGGTCGGTGCCTATGGTCTGGCCGCCGTGTGCGCTGACGAGCCCGGCGTGATCGCCGTGGCCCGCAAGGATTCCCCGATCGTGGTCGGCGCGGGCGAGACCGGCGCCTATGTCGCCTCCGATGTCATCGCGCTCATCGACGCCACCCGCGATGTCGTGGTGCTCGAGGACGGTCAGTTTGCCAAGCTCACGCCCGCAGGCGTCGAGTACACCGACGAGGCCGGCAACGTTATCGAGCCCAAGGTCACCCACATCGACTGGGACCTGGACATGGCCGAAAAGGGCGGTTATCCCGACTTTATGCTCAAGGAAATCCACGAGCAGCCGCGCGTCGTGCGCGATACCCTGGTGGGCCGCATGACCCCTGCCGGTGAGCTTGATATCGATGAGCTGGGCCTTTCGCTCGAGGAGCTCAACGATATCGACCGCGTCTACGTGATCGCTTGCGGAACCAGCTATCACGCTGGCCTCATTGCCAAGAATCTCATTGAGGGCTGGGCTCGCATCCCCACCGAGGTGGAGGCGGCCAGCGAGTTCCGTTATCGCAACCCCATCATTACGCCGACGACGCTTGTCGTTGCCGTGTCCCAGTCGGGCGAGACGGCCGATACCCTTGCCGCCATTCGCGACGCGCGCATCAAAGGTGCCAAGGTCTTCGGCATCACCAACGTGGTGGGCAGCCCCGTGGCGCGTGAGAGCGACGGCGTCATCTACACCAAGGCCAACAAGGAGATCGCGGTCGCCTCGACCAAGAGCTTCATCGGCCAGGTCGTGAGCCTGACGCTGCTGGCTCTGCTGCTAGCGCAGGTCAAGTACCGCTTGACCACTAAGCAGGCGCGCATGCTGTTCCGCGAGCTTTCCGATACGGCCGAGCAGATCCAGTGGATTTTGGATACCCAGACCGAGGCTGTGCATGAGGCCGCCCTGCTGTGCAAGGACGCGCAGTCGGCGCTGTTCGTGGGCCGTGGCATGGGTGCCGCTATTTCCTACGAGGGCGCGCTCAAGCTCAAAGAGGTCAGCTACCTGCACGCCGAGGCCTACGCCGCCGGCGAGATGAAGCACGGCCCCATTGCCCTGATCGACCCGGGCTTCCCCGTCATCGCTGTGGCCACCAAGAGCGCCACCTACGACAAGACCGTGTCGAACCTCATGGAGTGCAAGGCGCGCGGCGCCAAGGTCATCGTCGTTGCCACCGAGGGCGACGAGGAGATCGACAAGATCGCCGACTGCATCATCCGCGTGCCGGCAGTCCGCGACGTGTTCAGCCCCATCACGGCGAGCGTCCCGCTGCAGTTGCTCGCTCGCGAGGTGGCCATCCTGCGCGGTTGCGACGTTGACCAGCCTCGCAACCTGGCAAAGAGTGTCACAGTCGAGTAGCGGATGTTCCGCCGTTCTAACGACCAAGGGCCGGCTCCGCGTCATCAGACGGAGCCGGGCCTTTTTGTACGGAGAAACCACCACAAAGGTGCCTGTCCCCTTTGTGGTGGTTTTGGCAGGTTAGCGGAGCTTACTGGTCTCGAAGTACTCGGGGAACTGGTCCAGAACCTCGGTCTGGTTGCGGAACATCATATGCAGGTGTTTGCTGACCAAAAAGCTCGCCTCGATGGGGTCGCGACCGGCGATAGCGCGGCGAATCTGCTTGTGCTCGTTCACGATGTCCTGATTGTCGAGAACCTGCGTGGCGGCGCGCAGCCAGCGGAAGCGCTCCAGGTCGGCATTGGTTTCTTCGAGCCACGACCAAACGGTGCTGCGACATGCGATGCTAAAAATCATGTGATGCATGAGGTTGTCGCTCAAAAAGAAGCCGATGCGATCCTCTTCGGCCATGGCCTTTTCCTGCAGCACGATGGCGCGGTCGAGCTGCTCGATGCCGGCCGACGTGGCTCGCGCACAGCACTCCACGATCACCTGCTTTTCCAGATGTTCGCGGATGTAGCAGGCACTCTCGGCAAGGGTGAGGTTGATGGGCGAGACATAGGTGCCGCTCTGGGGCACGGTGCGCACCAGGCCTTCCTGCGCCAAGCGAACCAAAGCCTCGCGCACGGGCGTGCGCCCCATATCCAGGTCGTCGCAAAGTTGCTTGACGCCCAGCTTTTCGCCCGGCTTGTAGTCCAGGTAGACGATTTTGCGTCGAATGGTGTGGTAGGACTGGTCCTGTAGGCTCGTTTCCTGCTCGCCGACGTGCATCGATTCTTCCATAGCGCCTCGCAACTGTTCTATCAAACTCATATGTCAGTTGTTAATTATGCCGCGAATCAGCTCTCCGCGGTGGGTAATTCGGCTGTTGCCTGAGAACTATTGCGGCATCTTAGTCTGTGTTTGCGCAAGGCTGCGCTCAATGTTGCCGTATCATAAGCCGTCGCAAACGTGAAATAGAAAGAAGGAATCCCATATGCAACTGGCAAATATCGTACGCGAGCGCTGGAAAGGCGTTTTGTTCTGCCTGATCATCGCCATTCCCGCGACGTTGCTCGGCAAACAAATTGAGGTGGTTGGCGGTCCGGTATTCGCCATCCTCTTTGGCATGGTCCTGGCGCTCGTCTTTCCCAAGAATCGTCGCGAACAGCTCGCCGCCGGCGTCACCTATACGTCCAAAAAAGTCTTGCAGTACGCGGTTATCCTGCTTGGCTTTGGCATGAACCTCTCCCAGATTCTGTCCAAGGGCGCCCAGTCGCTGCCGATTATCGTGGCGACAATCTCGACCTCGCTTGTCATCGCCTTTGTGCTCTGCCGCGTTATGAACGTGCCGGGTAAGATCGCGACGCTTGTGGGTGTGGGTTCGTCGATTTGCGGCGGTTCTGCTATCGCCGCGACCGCACCCGTCATCGATGCCGACGATCGCGAGATTGCCCAGGCCATTTCGGTCATCTTCCTGTTTAACGTTATCGCGGCGCTCGTGTTTCCAACGCTCGGCGGTATGCTCGGGCTGACAGACGAGGGCTTTGGCCTGTTTGCCGGCACCGCCATCAACGACACCTCGTCCGTAACGGCTGCGGCGAGCGCCTGGGACAGCATGCATCCCGGCGCCAATGTGCTCGAGAGCGCCACGGTGGTCAAGCTCACCAGAACGCTGGCCATTATTCCCATCACGTTGGTCCTCGCATGTTGGCAGATGCATCTGGCGCGCAAGGCCGGCGGCGACGCTAAAAGCACGTTCTCGCTTAAACGCGCGTTTCCCATGTTTGTGCTGTTCTTTGTGCTGGCGAGCGTAATCACCACGGTGCTTCAGCTTCCCGCGTCCATTACGGCGCCCATCAAGGAGCTGTCGAAGTTCTTTATCGTGATGGCCATGGCGGCTATTGGCTTTAATACCGATATCGTCGAACTTGTCAAAAAGGGCGGCAAGCCCATCGCGCTGGGCTTTTGCTGCTGGATTGGCATTGCGTGCATGAGTTTGGGGATGCAGCACGTGCTGGGAATCTGGTAGAGAAGTAGCTTATTTGCGTGCTGCGTGCTGCGTGCTGGTGAGCGCATTCTCACGGTGGAGCGATAGGAGCTCTTGCGGGTATGGCTTGTCCGCAGGTTTATAAGTCCCGAAGAGCTCTTATCGCCCCGCCAGGATGGCGATGCGGGGCAACACCTATACTCGCAGGTCGGCGCTTTCTGCCCTATAGTGTTTGGTGAGCAATATCGTTCAATTTTGAAACACTCGGTCGTGCGACCGTCGGCGGCTGCACGTCGCCGCGGACAGGGGCAAATTATGGATAGCGATGCCAAGCTGAACATCTTGACCGAGGCCCTGGCTGCTGCCGGGGCCTCGGCATTGGCAATCGATGTGCGTGGGGACGTCGCGATTTCGACCATGAATGACGCGGCGCTTGAGCGGGATGTGGCGGCTTTTGTCGCTGAGCGCCTCGACCGTATAGGAGACGGCGCGCGTCTGGTTATGGGACGTGCAGGTACGCGCCTGAGTCTGACCGTTCGCCCCACCGACAAAGAGGGTGGGGGCCTTTGGGTCGTCGTGGTCCGCGAGGTGCGCGGCGCCGCGGCACATGCGGGCATCGAGTGGCTCAACGCCGACGAAGTTGAGGCCCGCTACGAATCGAGCGCGTACGGCATCGTTGAGGGGGCGGCCTCGGTAGCTGCGCCGGTCGCCGAGAGCTACGCGCGCGGTGTGCCCCTTATGCTCGAGGGCGAGCTGGGAGCGGGTCAGATCGAGATCGCCAAGCGCCTCTATCTGGACGGTCCTTTTGCCGATCAACCCTTTGTTGCCGTTGCGCTCGATGAGCTTACCGATCGCGGTTGGCGCCACGTGCTCAAAAGCGCCGAATCGCCGTTGTTCCAAACGGGGCTGACACTTTGCATTGCGGGCTGGAATGCGGTTGGCCCCCAGCGCCTTCGCGAGCTCGTTTCCACGATGGCCGACACCGCGTTGGCGACGCGCTGCCATGTGGTGCTGACGGCGAATGACATGCCGGGCGGCAGCGAAAGTGATCAAGCCGCCTTTGTGACCGAGCGCTTCGCCTGTGCGGTGAGCGTGGCGCCGGCAATCGTCGAGCAGGGAGCCGCGTCGACGAAGGTTGCGCGCTATTTGGAATATCTCGCTGGTGCATTTGGGACGGCAGCGCCCATGCTGTCTGCCGCGGCGACGAAGGCGCTCGATGCTTACCGCTGGCCGCGCAACTATCTGCAGCTCCGCGAGGTCTCGGAACGACTGTATATATTGGTGGGGACGGGCACGGTGGATCGCGCTGTGGCGGAGGAAGTGCTAGCCCAAGAGGACGTGATTAAGACCGCAACCTTTGGCGCCCCGACACTCGAAAGCGACCTGTATATCCTGCGACCGTTGGCCGATACCGAGCGAGATATCGCGCATCTGGTTGTAGATCATCTCCACGGCAACCGAACCCGTGCGGCGGAGGTGCTGGGCATAAGCCGAACAACGCTGTGGCGCTTGCTGAAGGACGATGACCGTTGAGCGAGGCGCCCGTGACCGCGCGCGACGCGTGTGCTACAGTCCAAAGCGTTATTGTTTCGATTTGGTTACGGCGTGCGGGGGCGTATGGCTGAGACTACAAAACCGAGCCGCAGAAGGCGGAGCGCCGCACCGGTCAACCGACGCACGACATCGGTGACGTGGGGCAAACACGCCTCGGGGTTTGATGGTTCGTTCAAGCGCACTAAATACGGCTATCCTTCGGCAAGCGCCCGCTTGGCCATGCAGGCAGAGTCCTCGTTGTGGGGCCGCAAGTGCGTGGTGGGCTCAAAGCTCAAGCACGACGGCACGCTCGGTTACATCAGCCGCGGGGCGGCTCGTCGCAGCGGACTCAATCCGGCTGGTTGGCATCGTTATGTTCCGATCGCGGTCGTCGTTGCAGTGATCGTCATCGCACTCGCTGCGCTTGGCTACGCCGGCGGCGGTGCCAACTTGGACGCGATGTTTAAATCGCCCGAGCTCGCGCATGCAGGCACAGAAATTGTCGAGGGCGCTCAGACCCAGACGGGCGTCGCGCCCCAGCGCGGTATCGTTGCGGCGGCCTCTACCATCGCCGACGCTCAAAAGGACGAGGGCGAACAAGGCGACGGCGCCGAAACGACCCACACGAACGAAACGACGACAACTCCATCGGCAAGATAAGTTGCGAGTGGGGTGGCTAAAATAGCCTCGTCCCAAATTAGCTACCCCTATGACGCTCTTGGGTTACCTTACGTAGACGACGTTGTCGCGGCGGGGTTTGGGCTCGGGTAGCGTGTCCTCGGCATAGCCCAGAATGCAGTGACCGACACCGCGCAGGCTGCCGTCGGCGGGCAGGCTCCAGCTGGCCAGCAGCTCCAGGCCCTCGGGCGAGTCAAAGACCTCATGCGCGCGGTGAATCCAGCATGAATCGACACCCAGTGCATAGGCGGCGTTGAGCAAGTTGCCCATGGCGAGCGAGCCGTCTTCCAGATGCGTGGGCACGTTGCGGTCGACCAGTACCACCACAACCGTTTTGGCTCCGTAGAAGGGGTCGCCGTTGCTACCCATGACTTGGGCGTTAAGCTGCGAGAGACGCTCGACGGTCGCGGGATCGGTGACGGCGACAAACGTCACCGGCTGGCGGCCCATGCCGCTCGGTGCATATTGGCCGGCTTCGATAATACGTGCAAGCTTTTCGGCCTCGACGGGACGATCGCTGTATTTGCGGCAGCTGCGGCGGTGAATGAGCGCTTTGATAGTCTCCATGGTGCCTCCTTGTAGTGGCGTTGCAGATGCCCCGTTCATACCCGTCGGGCTCAAACGATAGACGGTCAATTGCCCGGCCAAAAGGATAGATTCCAATTGGGAAAGTAGGTTTGCATAAAAGTACCTTCAGAATGTGACAAACAAATGGGATGGTTAAACGTTTTATCCCGTCTACCCTGCGGTTTTTTACCACTTGCCTAAATGACGAACGTATAACCTCTGATAAAGGTTTTACTAAAGGAGTACCAACGTTTATCAATGCGCCGTGGTGGCGCCGGGCCAGGAGGTAACTATCATGTTCCAGGCTGGAGATGTCGTCGAGACCGATTTCGAAGGATTTCTGAAGCTGCTGCGTTCCAAGACGCGCGCTTTCGTGTCGATTAACGATCACGAGTACTACATCACGCACACCGATGGCTATTGGCGTGTTCAGGATTGCGAGGCCCTCAACGATAAGGGCCACTTTACTGACTGCTCCGAGCTGGTCAACACGGTCTGCGAGGTCGTCGAGCTGCCTTGGATCTGCGGCAAGAGCCTGCATGATAGCTTCTCGGGCGCTACGGTCTACGAGGCTGTCGCCGCCTAGCAGCAAATAATCGATTTCCTCTCATGACCGCCGGCGCTGCCCCCGCGCCGGCGGTCTTTTTTATCGATATGTTGTATAGCTTGCGCGCTGCGAATGAAGCCCTTGACGATAGTCAAAACTCGGACTAATCTGAAATCTCAATTAGTCAAAATTCGGACTATCGAATGGTGGGAGAGATGGATTGCGCGGTTACGTCGGTCGATTTTGACCGGATGCTCAACGGGCTCGACCGTATTTACTCAGAGTTCGCGCGTGCCTGCGGCCTTTCGGATTGCGCCTATTGGATGCTCGTCGATATCAGCACGGCGGACGAAGACGTTGCCGTGAGCCAACTCACGAGCGAATGGTTCTATAGCAAGCAGGCCATTAACTCGGCAATTAAAACCTTGACGGCGCGAGGGCTTGCGACGCTGGAATTTGCCGAAGGCAGCCGCAAGAATAAGGTCGTTTGTTTGACCGATGAGGGCCGGCGGTTCGCCGAGCACCATGCGTTGCCGGCGGTTAAAGCCGAGCAGCGTGCCTTTGGCGCGCTCGAACCCTGGGAACAGCGTGAGATTATGCGTCTGGTCGGCAAGTTTTCCCACGCGCTCAACGAGGAGTGCGAGGCGTTTAAACAGCAGATAGCCGCTGAGAGCCAAGTGGAAAAACAAGAAGAGGGGGAGACGTGCGACTCTTAATGAGGTTTATGAGGCCGTATCGCGGGCTGATTGCGGTGACACTGTTTGTGCTGCTGATAGATAACGTCGGCACGCTGCTGGTGCCTACGATGTTGGCGAATATGGTCAATACCGGCATCACGACGGGTGATGTCGACTACATCCTGCGCAACGGCCTGTACATGCTTATCGCGACTGGCATGGCCAGCGGTGGCGCGGTGCTGGGCTGTTATCTTTCGGCTCGCCTGGCGGCCAACGTGGCCTGCGACATTCGCAACGCCGTCTACGACAAGTCACTCGAGCTGTCTGCCAGCGACTTTGAGCGCTTTGGCACCGGCTCGATGATCACACGCTCGCTCAACGACATCAACGTGATCCAGCAGGCGATTCTGCAGACGATTCAGCTGGTGCTGCCGGTGCCGTTTTTGGCCGTGGCGGGCATCATCTTTGCCTGGCATATCGATCCCGCCATGGGTACGCTGCTGGGTGCAGTCGTGGCGATTGTGCTGGTGGCGGCAGTCTTTACGGTCGCCAACGCAGCGCCGATTTTTATGCGCCTGCAGAGTTTTATCGACCGTATGAACGTGGTGCTGCGCGAGAACATCGTGGGCGTGCGCGTCATTCGCGCGTTTAACAAGGAGCGCCATGAGGAGCAGCGCCTAGACGAGGTGTTTAGTGATTACGCGGCCAACGCCATCAAGGTCAACCACCTGTTTGTGGGTCTCGATAGCTCCTGCTTCTTTCTGATGAATATCGCCGAGGTGGCGGTGCTGTGGGTGGGAGGCAATCGCGTAGGCGTCCACGCCATGCAAATTG
Source organism: Collinsella sp. AM42-18AC (assembly GCF_003467965.1). Lineage (NCBI taxonomy): Bacteria > Bacillati > Actinomycetota > Coriobacteriia > Coriobacteriales > Coriobacteriaceae > Collinsella > Collinsella sp. AM42-18AC. The sequence continues at coordinate 120,109 of NZ_QSFY01000004.1, read as the reverse complement.
GCAGCATCTCGGCCGTGTTGGAATACGCGCTGCTGATTCTGTTCTTTGTGATGATGGCGCAGATGGTGATCCTGACGTTGCCGCGTGCCGCGGCGTGCCTCAACCGTGCACAACAGGTGCTTCAGATTGAGCCGAGCATCGTCGATGGCGAGCGAACGCTCGACGCGGGCGCGTCCGACTCAAAGGACGGAGCAGACGCGGTCGCCATGTTCGACCATATGTCGTTCCGTTTTGACGATGCCGACGAGGACACCCTGTGCGACCTGAGCTTTGCCTGTCGTCGTGGCCAGACCACGGCGATTGTGGGCTCGACGGGATCGGGCAAATCGACGGTGGCCAAGCTCTTGTTGCGTTTCCACGATGCCTCGAAGGGCGCCATTCGCCTGGACGGCGTTGATCTGCGCGACCTTTCGCAAGATGAGATTCGCGGGCATATCGCTTACGTGCCGCAGAAGGCGTGGCTGTTCTCGGGCACGGTGGCGAGCAACCTGCGCTATGGCAACGAGGATGCGACCGAGGCCGACATGCTTCACGCGCTGCAGGTTGCCCAGAGCACCTTTGTGCTCGACCAGCCGCAGGGACTCGATACCCCGGTGGCGCAGGGCGGTACGAACTTCTCGGGCGGTCAGCGTCAGCGCCTGGCCATCGCCCGTGCGCTCATGAAGCACGCTGATTTGTATATCTTCGACGATAGCTTTTCGGCCCTGGACTTTAAGACCGATGCCGCCCTGCGCCATGCGCTGCAGGACGAGACGCGCGATGCCGCGGTACTCATCATCGCGCAGCGTATCTCGACCATTCTGCATGCCGACCAGATCGTGGTGCTCAAGGATGGCGAGGTCGTGGGCTTGGGCACGCACGACGAGTTGATGGAGACTTGCGAGGTGTACCGCGCCATTGCGGAATCGCAGATGAAGGGAGGTGAGTAGCATGACCGAGGGGCTCAAGAAGCAGGGCGTCGTTGATGACGCCGTGGCAGCGGGGACGGCTGAGGAGACGGCGGTCGCGCCCGGTCTGGACGATGCCGCCAAGGCTGCAGCCGAGCGCGAGGCTCGCCGCCAAGCGCTCTACGAGGAAAACGAACGCGCCGAGGACGAGCGCGCCCGTGCCGAGGCAGAGCGCATGCGCGATGTGGACGACGAGGACGAGGACGAGAAGCCCCGCGACACCTGGGCGACGGTGCGCCGTCTGTGGAGCGAGGCCGCCGGCGATCACTGGCGCTTTTACCTCGTGTTCGCGAGCATCGTGTTCTACGTCATCTTTAACACCGCGGCGCCGGCGTACAGCGCCCGCGTCATCGATGAGCTGTGGGGACACGTGAAGCTGGCGTTTGCCAACGACACCACCTTCAGTATCACCTGGGAGAACTGCGGCAGGACCATCTTTATCTACTTTATGATCTGGACGGCCGCCGCCTCGTTCTACGCGCTCCAGAGCTTTTTGATGTCGAGCGTGGCCGAACGCCTCAACCTGCGTCTGCGTAACCGTATCGCTCAAAAGCTCAACCGTCTGCCGCTTGCCTACTTTGACGCGCATCGCCCCGGCGAGGTCGTCAGCCGCGCGACCAACGACCTGGACAAGATGTCCGAAAGCATGCAGCGCGGACTGCTGCAGCTGCTGGTGTCGATCGGCACTGTGGTGGGCGCCGTGGGCGTGATGTTCGTGTTTAGCGTGCCGCTCACGCTGGTCTTTTTGTTCTTTACGGCGTTGTCGCTGCTGGTGACCAAAGTGGTCTCGCGCCGCACACATGACGTGACCGGCGAGCGCCAGGAGTGGGTGTCCAAGATTACGAGCGCGGTCGAGGAAGGCTACTCGGGCCGTCTGGTGATTCGCGCGTTCAATCGCGAGCGTCAGAGCTCTGCCGAAGTGCATGAGGCCTCGAGGGAGCTAGCGCGCGTGAGTACCAAGGCCGACTTTATGATCAATGCCGTCGGCCCTGCGGTGCGCTTTATCGGCCGTTTGGCGCAGATCGTGATTGCGCTGGTTGGCTGCAGCATGCTGGTCGCCGGTCACATGACCGTCGGCGTGTTCCAGGCGTTCTTCCAGTTTATCTACGAGGCGTCCGAACCCATGACGCAGCTGTCGTTTACCTTTAACTCGCTGCAGAGCGCGCTAGCGAGTGCGGAGCGCGTGTTCGACCTGCTCGACGAGCCCGAGATGGAGGCCGATCCGCTGCCGGACGAGGCTGCCAAGCTGCCGGGTCGCGTTGAGGGCCGCGTCGCTTTTGAGCACGTGCACTTTGGCTATTCGCCCGACAAGCCGCTTATGCGCGACGTGTCGTTTACCGCCGAGCCGGGTCAGAAGATCGCCGTGGTGGGAACCACGGGCGCGGGCAAGACCACGCTCATCAACTTGCTCATGCGCTTTTACGAGATTGACGGCGGGCGCATTACGCTCGACGGCGTGGATACGAGCCGCATGGATCGTGGCGAGCTGCGCCAACAGTTTGGCATGGTGCTGCAGGACGCCTGGCTGTTCGATGGCACGATTGCACAGAACATCGCCTATGGCTGTCCCGAGGCAACGCGCGAGGAGATTGTGGCGGCCGCACGCGCCGCGCAGGTCGACTTCTTTGTGCGCACCATGCCGCAGGGTTATGACACGCGGGTGGCCAACGATGCCGAGAGCATTAGCCAGGGCCAGCGCCAGCTGCTGACCATTGCGCGCGTGCTGCTCAACAACCCGGCGATTCTGATCCTGGACGAGGCGACCTCAAGCGTGGACACGCGCACTGAGCTTGCCATCGGCCGCGCCATGGACGCGCTCATGAGCGGGCGCACCAGCTTTGTGATCGCGCACCGCCTGTCGACGATCGTCGATGCCGACCTCATCCTGGTCATGGATCACGGCAATATCATCGAGCAGGGTACGCACAAGGAGCTGCTGGCTGCCGAGGGCGCCTACGCCGACCTCTACCTAAGCCAGTTCGCATAATGCGACATAGGGACGGCCCCTTTGTCGCATCGGAAATAAGGCGCGCCGGGGATGGATTCCCTGGTGCGCCTTTTGTGTCGGTGCCGATGTCATCTTGTGCTGCTTGCGTTCCTAGCGCTCGTCCACGAGCTTGGCGACGAGGGCCTTGAGCTCGGCCACCTCTTTCTCGAGCTCTTTGACGCGGCGGGCGTTCTCGGTGATGCCTTGACGGTTGAGCGCGGACTGCTCGGCGGCGTCGTCGGGCATGTACTCGCGATGCTGCTTGGCGTCGAAGCTCTCCTCGAATACGCGGCAGCCGTTGCGCTTGATGATGCGGCCTGGCACGCCCACGACGGTGCAGTTGTCGGGCACGTCCTTGACGACAACCGAGTTGCCGCCGATCTTGACGTTGTTGCCGATGCGAATGTTGCCGAGCACCTTGGCGCCCGTGCCTACGGTGACGTTATTGCCCAGGGTGGGGTGGCGCTTGCCGGTCTCGTTGCCGGTACCGCCGAGCGTGACGCCCTGGTAGAGCACGCAGTTGTCGCCCACGATGGTGGTTTCGCCGATGACGACGCCCATGGCGTGGTCGATAAAGAAGTGCTTGCCAATCTGCGCGGCAGGGTGAATCTCGACGCCGGTGATGTGGCGAGTGACTTGCGAGAGCACACGGGCGAGCGAGCGATGACCGTGCTCCCACAGCCAGTGCTCGGGCACGTGGTTCCACTTGGCGTGCAGGCCAGGATAGGAAAGGAAGATGACTAGACCGTTTTGCGCGGCGGGGTCCTGCGCCTGGACGGTCTTGATGTCCTCGCGAATGGTATTGATAAAGCTCACCGGCCGCCCTCCCTTAGCGCCATGGCAATGCGGTTCAATAAAGTATAGCGATTCGCTAGGGATTAGGAAGGACAATCTTGATGGCATTGCGCAACAGGTGTCAGTTATGCAAACTTGCTGGTAATGGAGTCATGCTTTTGTGGGGTTGCGCACGAGGGGGCGCCGCAACCGTATACTGGTCAACTTGGACGTATCCGCGCCCACAACTGAGAGGTTTTACTTCATGGGTTTCATCAATTTTATCGCCGAGCTGCTCAAAGACCCGCGCACCGCGATTGCCAGCTGGATCGCCGCCGGCCCGCTTATGGCCTACGGCTGCGTGTTCCTGATCATCTTTATCGAGACGGGCGTGGTGTTCTTCCCGTTCCTTCCCGGCGATTCGCTGCTGTTCGCCTCGGGTTTCTTTGCCCACAACGGCGGCTTTAACATCGTGGCGCTTCTGGCCACCGCATGGGCGGCTGCCATTTTGGGTGATCAGTGCAACTTTATGATCGGTCACTTCTTTGGCAAAAAGATCATCGCTTCGGGCAAGGTCAAGGCCATGACGCCCGAGCGCATCAAAAAGTCCGAGGACTTCTTGGACAAGTGGGGCCACCTGGCCATCTTCCTGGGCCGCTTCTTCCCGTTTATTCGCACCTTTGTGCCCTTTATCGCCGGCATGGGCGGCATGCACTGGCGTAACTTCGTTATCTTTAACGTGCTGGGCGGCATTACCTGGTCGACGCTCTTTACACTGCTGGGCTACTTCTTTGGCGGTATCCCCTTTGTGCAGGAGCACTTTGAGCTGCTGATCGTCGGCATCGTTGCCGTGTCGATCATCCCGACCGTGGTCGGTCTGGTTAAGGCCAAGCTGGGCAAATAGAACGCATAGCTCGAGGCAGCGCACAAACTGTGCCGTTGAGCCCCGTCACCGTTTACGGTGACGGGGCTCTTTAGTTTCGGTTGAATGAAAATACTTTAGTTAGTTAAAGAAAAACGTTTTATCCGACGCGTGCGGGGAGTACAATCTCGTGCATGCGAATCGACGTGTCATCGGCTTTGATGCTGCCCGCGTGTCCTGCCCGGCTCTACGCTCCGGGTATGCGACGTTGCGACGCGGCCGGCTTCGGTCCTTGCGTGCGGGTTCGCGAGTATGCAACTGTGTATGTAAGGAGCGACATATGACTGTCGAGAAGAAGGATATCGATTGGGGTAGCCTCGGCTTTGGCTACATGAAGACCGATTACAGCTACGAGGCTCATTGGAAGGATGGCGAGTGGGACGAGGGCGGCCTGACCACCGACCACACCCTGCATGTCTCCGAGTGCGGCGGCATCTTCCATTACTGTCAGGAGGTCTTTGAGGGCCTGAAGGCCTACACCGCCGAGGACGGCAGCATCGTCTGCTTCCGTCCCGATATGAACGCCGAGCGCATGTATAACTCTGCCCAGCGCCTCGAGATGCCCCCGTTCCCCAAGGACAAGTTCGTTGAGGCCGTCAAGCAGGTCGTTTCTGCCAACGCCGCCTGGGTTCCGCCCTTCGGTTCCGGCGCGACCCTGTACGTGCGTCCGTTTATGATCGGCTCCGGTGACGTGATTGGCGTGGCTCCCGCTCCTGAGTACACGTTCCGCATTCTCGTGACCCCGGTCGGTCCGTACTTTAAGGGTGGCCTCAAGCCCGTCAAGCTGCGCGTTTCCGAGTATGACCGTGCCGCACCGCACGGCACCGGCAACATCAAGGCCGGCCTGAACTACGCCATGTCCCTTAAGCCCACGATGGAGGCCCATCGCGAGGGCTATGCCGAGAACCTGTATCTCGACTCCGAGTCCCGCACCTATGTCGAGGAGACCGGTGGCGCCAACGTCCTGTTCGTGAAGGAGGATGGCACCCTCGTCGTTCCTCAGTCGCACACCGACTCCATCCTGCCTTCTATCACCCGTCGTTCGCTCGTTCAGGTTGCTCAGGACCTGGGCATGACCGTTGACCAGCGCCCCGTCGAGTGGGCCGAGGTCAAGGCCGGTACCTTTGTGGAGTGCGGCCTGTGCGGCACCGCTGCCGTCATCTCCCCGGTTGGCGAGATCGACAACAAGGTCTATGGTGCCGATGAGACCGTGACCTTCCCGGCTGGCTACACCGAGATCGGTCCCGTGATGAAGAAGCTTCGCGAGACCCTGACTGGTATCCAGTCCGGTGCTGTCGAGGACAAGCACAACTGGGTTTACACCGTCGCGTAAGCTGTCTTAGCTGTCCGGCCCGAGGGCGGCCTTCCTTTCCGGCGCGTCCTCGGACATGAAAGAACCTCCGCTGCGCACTTCGTGCGGCGGAGGTTCTTTCGTCCTGCGGAGTGCGCCGGAAAGGAAGGCCGCGCTTTTGTTTTGGTTCGCGCCATGTGGGGGTGGTGGCGACGTGCATTTTTGCGAGTATTCTGCAATCGAAGGCCCCTGCATACCGACCTCGGGCAAAAAATCGGGATTTCTCGATGTTTTCTACGGATGATGGGCGGGGTTATGGGCTGACAGCGTTTGATTTGCAGGGATATTCGCAGTCTTTGGCATTTATCGTAGTGCCCGAAGCCCTTGGTTATGTTGAATACTCCTAAAAATGCACGGCGCTTAGAGGGGGACCTTCGCGAAAAAGGAAACCGCCCCGTCGAAGTATGCATTCGACGGGGCGGTTTATACATTTGGCCGATTAAGGATGCGCTGTCAAACTACTAGAACTTGACGGTAGGGGCCTGGCGGGCTGCTTCGGCGGCCTCGAAGCCCTGGCGCTCCTTAAACTGGAAGATGCCGGCAAAGATGACAGCCGGGAACGTCTGAATGGCGTTGTTGTAGCTGAGCACGCAATCGTTGTAGCTCTGGCGTGCATAGCTAATCTTGTTCTCGGTATCCTCGAGCGATGCCTGCAGCTGCGTAAAGTTGGTGTTTGCCTTAAGATCGGGATAGGCCTCGGCTACGGCGAAGAGCTGGCGCAGCGCACCGGTCAGCACGTTGTCGGCTTCCATCTTGGCCTCGGGCGTGGTGGCCTTGACGGCGGTGTTGCGCGCGCTGATCACGGCGGAGAGCGTCTCCTGCTCGTGCTTGGCGTAGCCCTTGACGGTCTCGACCAGGTTGGGGATCAGGTCGTTGCGACGCTGCAGCTGCGTATCGATGTTCTGCCAGGCGTTATCGATGCGGTTACGCTTGGTGACCATGTTGTTGTAGATGCCGGCGATGGCGCAGACAATCACAATGACAACAACGATGCCGATGATGACGGTAATCATGATGTCTCCGTTTCGAATGGCCGCGGCGGCATGCGCCAGCTGCCGTTGGTATAACGCTACTAGTATACCCGCAACGTTTTGCCGTGCCGAACTTTCCGGTAAGCGTTATGTTTTCGGTGGGGTTGGTACCGGGACAAAGCGCACGAGGTACAGGTGTAAGATATGCGACAGATTGACGAACGTTGTCTTTGCCCTGAGGATGGCGATACCAGTGGACCTTCGCATTAAGAAAACCTACCGCGCCCTGTTCGATGCCTTCACCGAACTTCTCGAGGAGCATCGTTTTGAGGACCTGACGGTTGCCATGCTGTGTGACCGCGCCATGATTCGCCGCACGACGTTCTACAAGCACTTTCGCGACAAGAACGATTACTTTGCCTTTTATATCGATGAGCTTATGTCGGGCTTGCCGCAAAAACAGCCCGATGAGGCCGGCGCAGTGTCTGCCGAGGACGTGCGCGCGCTTCGACACGCGATTTTGGACGATGCCATGGATTTGATTTTGGCGCACGAGCAGCTCATGGATAACATTTTGGCAAGCAGCATGTCGGGCATGTTGACCAACGTTATTTGCGACCGCATTGCCCGCTCCATCCGCGAGCGTGTGATGAACGTGCTTGCCGAGAATGCCCTGGCCCCCGTGTCGCTCGAGACGACGTCTGAGTTTATCGCCGGCGGTATTATTCGACTTTTCACGATATGGTGGGAATCGGGCCACGATCTTGAGCGTCGACCTGAGATAGCCGACGTGGTCGATGCACTGTTTGAGCGGACCATGACACCGGTGAATCACTAAAGTGGCGGAGAGAGGGGGATTCGAACCCCCGGAACGCTCTCGCGCTCAACGGTTTTCAAGACCGCCGCATTCAACCGCTCTGCCATCTCTCCGTGAGTCGTAATGATAGCATCGTTTTGAATTTGCAACAGGGAAGGCGAACGATGACGAGCACCGAAATCGACGAGAAGTTCATGCGCGAGGCGTTGGTGGAGGCGCGCGCCGCCGCGGCGGTGGGCGAGGTGCCCATTGGCGCTGTGGTGGTGCGCGCGGGTGAGATTGTCGCGCAGGCGCATAATCGTCGCGAGCTCGATCAGGACCCTTCGGCGCATGCAGAGTTCGCGGCCCTGTGCGCTGCCGCTCGGTCGCTCGGTCGCTGGCGCCTTTCCGACTGTACGGTCTACGTGACGCTCGAGCCCTGCTGCATGTGTGCGGGGCTTATGGTTAACGCGCGCGTAGGACGCTGCGTGTATGGCGCGGCTGATGCCAAGGCGGGCGCTCTGGGTTCGCTGTATGACCTGAATGCCGATTCGCGCCTGAATCATCGGTTTAACGTGACCGCCGGCGTGCTGGCGGAGGAGTGTCGTGAGGTGTTGAGCGACTATTTTAGTGGGCTGCGTGACGCCGATGGTGCTGGCTGCGGTTGCGGGGCCGATCTTGAGGCGCATGCCGCTCATGCTGAGGCGCTCGCGTGTGCCGAAGAGGATGCTGGCACGGCGGTTGACTTTGGCCCCGCGTGCCGCCGGCCCCGCCGCGTGCTGCTGGCGATCGACTCCTTTAAGGGCAGCGTTTCGAGCGCGCGGGCGGAGGCGACGGTTGCCGAAGGCGTGCGCCGCGTGTGGCCCGATGCCGAGGTGTGCGCTTTGCCGCTGGCAGATGGTGGCGAGGGAACGCTCGATGCCGTTGCCGCGTGCGGCGGTGAGATTGTGGCCTGCGAGGTGGCAGGTCCCTTGGGCAAGCGCGCGTCTGCCCGGATGCTGGTTGATGTCGAGCGCGAGTCCGCGGTCATCGAGATGGCCGAGGCGGCCGGCATTGGGTACTCGCCTTGCACGGAGTCGTCGGCGCTGGTTGCTACAACCTATGGCGTGGGCGAGCTCATGCTTCGCGCGGTTCGCACGGGCGCAAAGACACTCTATATTGGTCTGGGCGGCAGTGCCACTAACGACGGTGGCGCCGGCATGCTGCAGGCGCTGGGCGCGCGTCTTGTCGATGACCGTGGCTGCGATATCGCGCCGGGGCTCGCGGGCCTTGAACACGTGGCGAGTATCGATTTGGCACCGGCGCTACGGGCACTGAATGGCGCGCGTGTCGTGGTGCTTTCGGATGTCGAGAACCCACTCGTGGGGCGTCGCGGCGCGCTTGCGGTGTTCGGCGGACAGAAGGGTCTGCCGGCTGATGATGCCGAGGCGCTGAGCAGGTGCGACAGCTGGATGGTCGGCTACGGTCGCTTGCTCGACGCTGCGATTGCCGGAGCTCGAGCCCAGGGGTTGTTGCGCACACCTGAGGGCGCACGGACATTTGGCTCGGTGCTCGGCGTGCCCGGCGCGGGCGCTGCCGGTGGCTTGGGCGCGGCGTTGCTGGCGCTCGGTGCCGAGTTGCGTTCGGGTGTGGAGACGGTGCTCGATCTCGTGGGGTTTGATGAGCGCGTGTGCGATGTCGACCTGGTCATAACGGGCGAGGGCAATATGGATGAGCAGTCCGCCGCCGGTAAGGCGCCGGTGGGCGTGGCCCGTCGTGCGAAGCGATATGGCAAGCCGGTGGTTGCCGTCGTGGGCGGTCGCGCCGTCAAGCTGGACACGGTGTATGGGCAGGGCATCGACTTGGTGCTTCCGATCTGCCGCAGGCCCATGCCCCTCGACCAGGCGCTCGATCCGCACGAGGCCAAGACGAACCTCATCTGCGCCGGCGAGGCAGCTGCCCAAGCCTATGACCTCGCTCGCCTCTAAAACCCATCCCCTCGATAAGTTGCGGTGGAATACGGAGTGTTTTTGCCTTTAAGGGGCCAATTCAGTCCGTATTCCACCGCAACATCGAGAATGGCCAACCGAGGCTGGTCGCCATGGGTCTCTAGTCGGACCGTTTGCCACGAAATGCGGCCATCTACTACATTAAACCGGCCACCCTCGACCATCCTGGAATTTGCAAAAACAAAACCGCAGGTAGAAAGCTTGCCGATTTTCGAAAAAGCCGGCTATGGTTGACTCCTGCGGCTTAAACGTAGTAGATAGGCCCCTTTCGTGACACAGCGTCAGACCAGTCTTTTTAGGACGGGCTTATTTTGACTACATGCCGATCTGATTGCCCAAGTAGTCAAAAAGCCTCGTCCCAAATTAGCTACTTTGTGGGTTGTGGGGGATAAAGATTGCCGGTCGATTTGTCCTACTGGGGTATGTCGATGGCGCGAGTGGTTCGATTTTGAGCCTGAGTGGCAACCCGAGGCGAAATTTCGGGTCACCCAAATTGCTACAATTTTAAGCATATAGCGATGTCCTGCCTTGCGTTTCTGCGCGGGGGGGGGGCGTATATTTGCATCGATGGGGACGACGACACATATATAATGAGCCGCTTCTTGCCGTCCTCATGGATTGGGGAGGCCTTCATGAATCGCGCGTGTGCGAGAGCTCGAGAAATGCTAAAGCCTTTTGGCAAGAAAACCAATACCGCCAAGCGTGCCCTGAGGGTTTTGGCCGTCCCGCTGGCGGCGTGTGCGCTCATGTTTGGTGCGACGAGTGCGTCGGCCGATCAGGCGGTTCCTTTTGGCAACCATACCGTGCAGACGGTGAATCCCACCGGCACTACGGTCAATTTGTTCGACTATTGGGTCGTCGATGGCGACAACGATAGCTCGGCAAACATCAATAACGACAACGGCAATAACAACACTGGCATCAATAAGGGTCGTCAGCTCAAGTTCAATGGTGGTGCCGGCACGGGCATTAACAAGTGGACGGGAAAAAGTGATATTGGCGGCTTTGGACGTCTTTCGTTTGTGAAGAACACGCTGGTAAATGGCTATCCGTCGATCATTGCCGGCACCTACACCTCCTATAACACGAGTGGTGCGTACACCGACGAGTCGCTGGCCTATCTCTTTAATAGCGACAGCCAGGCAAATGGCAAGCAGAATGGTAAGGCCGTCTACAACAACGTGAAGGGTCTCTTCCAGCTTAAGGGCGGCTATTACGTTTACGACTCGTATGGTTCTAACGGCAACTATGCCGTATATAACCACACGACCAACTCTTTTGACGTCTACGATAAGGCTGGCGTATATAAGGACAGCGTGTCAGATGCGAATCGGGGTCAGTTCTTCCCCTTTGACTCGGCTGCCAAGGTTTTTAAAGAGAATGACGGTCAGCTCTCTCCTATAGGAATAACGGACGGAACGAACGATAAGCTCAACCACCACTTTGGCATGTCCATGACCACGGAGTTCGTCCAGCCTGCGGGCGGCAAGACCACCGATAACAATGACATGGTCTTTAAGTTCTCGGGTGACGATGACGTCTGGGTCTATATCGACGGCGTGCTCGTGGGCGATCTGGGTGGTATCCACGAGAAGGCGACGCTTGATATTAACTTCGCTACTGGTGTGGTGCGCGTTGGACATATTGATGGCGCGAATGGTTCACCAAAGTATTTTCCGGATACTACCATCAAAGCAATGTTCAAAGCCGCCGGCGCAGATACCACCAACTTCCGCGACAACACCTTCCGCGACAGCACTAAGCACACGCTGAGCTTCTTTTATCTGGAGCGCGGCGCGGGCGCATCGAACATGTCGCTCAAGTTCAACCTCACCACCCTGCCGTCCTCTGAGCTCGAAAAGGTCGACCAGAACGGTGAGGCAGTTCAGGGTGCCACGTTTGCCCTGTATCGGTCAGATCCCAACTGGAACGCGCAGGGTGAGGCCATCGCCCGGGGCACGACGGACGCCAATGGCCAGCTGGTGCTTCTGAACTCAGATGGTTCGGTCCTTTCGTTCGACAACCAGCATTCCGAGGGACATGATTACTTTGTGCTCAAAGAGGTTGGCCTGCCCCCGGGATACCGCTCGAGCCTGACCTCGTCGACCACCGCAAAGCGAGGCGAGCTGCATCTGCAGTACAAGCCGGCTGCTGCAAGCGGTACGGGTGGCGTGGTGGTTGCGCCGCAAACAACGGTCACAACAGCCGATGACAACCAATGGACGGGCAGCCGCATGTGGCTGAACGGTGGCTATCTGGCCGCCAAGGAGACCATCTCCCTCCCTGAAGATACACGGGATAACAAGGGTAAAGCCATCCGCTCGGGCACGACCTTTGCCGTCGTGCTCAAGCGCACCGATAAAAGCATGGGTGACACGGACGAAAGCGCGTGGACGGCAGTTACGGGCAACCCGCTTAGCGGATATACCCTGTGCTCCACGCACGGCATCGCCGGCGCTGTCGAAGCTGCCAAATCAGCGGACACCAATGTCTTTGCCGTCAACACCAAGGGTGACTACGAGGTGTCGGTCAGCTCTCTGCCTGGCGATATCGAGACATACGCCGCCATGCTGCAAGACAAGAGTCAAGCCGACTATACCGTAGCGGTCTACCACACCACGGCATCGTCTCTGGCGGAGGCAACCATCGACAACACCTCTATGGTCCAATATCAAACGATAAACAGGCAGTTTTCTACGGTGATCCACCTCACCAACGTTCAGAACCGTCTGTTTGTGCAGAAGGTTGACGACCTGGGCAAGCCCGTGAACGGCGCGACGTTTGAGCTGTACCAGGCCAAGGACGTTACCGGCGATAGTCCCAGCACGTATGCCATCAAGTCCGGTGCCACGCCGTATGACACCGTGCAGGCAAACGGCATGACCTATCCGTATGACATTGAGGGCGCTGCATGCTTCCCACTCGATTCGGCAAATAATGCACCCCTTGTCAAGGGTGCGTACTACCTGCGTGAGTCTAAAAGCCCGGATGGCTATGAGATTAACAGCACGATTACCAAGGTGATTGTGGATGATTCGGGCGTGTATGTGGATGCCGGCGATGTGGACGACGGTGTGCGTAGTATGAGTGGCCCGGGTTCGCTGATTGCCTCCTTGGCGCAGTTCGGCTCCCCCGATGCTATCGATAACACCCTTACGCATATCAAGGGCAAGTTGCAGAGTGCGACCGTCGACGCCAGCGGTGGTCTGACGTGGGGTCAAGTGAGCACCGCCGAGGGCGTGACGCCCTCTCTTGCAGACAACTTGATGCACATGCGCTACGACAAGACGACGCAGGGAACCAGGTCGGTCTTGCGCTATGTCGAGGACGGTGGCGCGCGCAACGGTCAGCTGGCAATTATCTATACCGACACGGGCATCAACCGCATGGCCCTGTACCAGGAAGATGACTCGGCATATATAGACGATGCCTCCAAGACCCGTACCGACCTGGGCACGCTTCAGCTCAACCATTTGTTTACCACGGGTACGGCCGTGCAGTATGCCGACCGTCGCGTGGCGCGCCTGCAGGTGACTAAGACCGTGACGGCAGATGACGGGCTTACTGCACCCACTAAGGATGCGGACGGCAAAGATCTGACGTTTACGTTTAAGTTCACCCTGCCTGAGTCCCAGAAGGGCTATGAGGCGCATGTATTTGATGCGAACGGCAACGCTGTGGGCAAATCTTTCACGCTTAAGAGCGGCGACACCCACTCCATCAAGGCCGGCGAGACCATCCGCGTATACGACCTTAAGCAGGGCGACAAGTATAGCGTGAGCGAGCTCACCACCAAGGGCGAGGAGTCCAGCGGCAACGTGCTGGCGAGTATCGTTAACACTGTTACCGGCTCTGCCGACGAGTCGGTGCTTCCGGCTGGCTTTAGCCTCGTGAACCGCAAAGCCGGTGGCGAGGAGCAGTCGGGAACTGGCAACACCATCGAGGGCAAGATTGTCGCGCTTGCGGGCGGACAGATTCCCGCCGATAACACGCTTGAGTTCACCAACAACTACAGCGCCAGCCGCGTAACACTTGAGGCCAAAAACGGTCTGAGCGCCAAGAAGGTGCTCGAAGGTCGCGATTGGGCCGATGGCGATTCCTTTACCGTGCAGCTTACGGCCGACGACGGCGTTCCCATGCCCGGCGGTGCCAAGAGCAAGGTGGCTACGGTTGAGCTTACCAACGACCAGCCGGCGACGTTTGGCGACATCACCTATAAAAAGCCGGGTACCTACACCTATACCATCAAGGAGGTTATCCCCGGCTCCGATGCCAGGGCGGATGGCATAAGCTACTCTGCCGCCTCCTATACCGCGACGGTCGTGGTGGAGGACAACCAGGCTGGCGCTCTTGTCATTAAGAGTGTGAGGATGGTGCAGGAGTGCGACGACGCGGGTGCCGACACCAAGACGGATGTTGCCGGTAAGGTTGCAACCTTCACCAACCACTACGATACACACGAAGCGAAGATCACCATCCATGCTCAAAAGATCCTGACCGACAACGCCGGGAGTTTCCCGCTTTCCCAGAACGCCTTTAGCTTTACGCTCGAGGGCGTTGGCGGCTATGCGGACGTCAACGCTGTGTTCAGTCCCAATACGGTCGATGCGAGCGTGACGGCTCCCATGCCCGAGGGTGCCGAGGACAATACCGTAACCGTGGGCAACAACGCTGACGGTACGGTGGCATGGCCGGCGATCTCCTATACCGCCAAGGCGGATGCGGGACGCGCCTACGTGTACAAGTTCGCTGAGAATCTCGGTAGCATTACGGGCATGACCTACGACGGGTCGGTCTATTATGCCTTGGTGCGCAACGCCAAGAAGGGTGCCGGCATCCAGACTTCGATCGAGTACTACAAGGTTGCAGAGGACGGCTCGGTAAAGCAGCTGGACAAGGATGCCACACCTTCCTTTACCAATATATATAGCGTGGAGCCCACGAGCGTGACCCTGCAGGGCCAAAAGACTGTGAGCGGTCGCGACTGGAACCAGGGCGAACGCTATACCTTTAACCTCACCGCTGCTGCGGACGATGCCAACGCAACTGGTTTGAGCAAAACCACTGCACAGGCGGTGAAGGATGGGGTTGTTGCCGTTAACGCCAACCAGGCAGTCGCCAGCACGCCCGAGTCGGGACGCGTGGCCTCGTTCTCCTTTGTTGGCACCGAAGCCGCCCCGACCGTGACGTTCAACCGCGCAGGCACCTTTAGCTTCAACATCACCGAGAAAGCTGCGCAGGATGGCCAGGCGGGCATGTCCATGGACAAGCACACCGCACGCGCGACCGTCGTGGTGACCGATCTGGACGAGTCGGGCAACCACACGGGCAAGCTGCGCGTGTCGAGCGTGACCTACGCCAACACCGGCGCCTCCGATGCGGACAAGGCCGTAACCGACAAGGCCGCCTTTACCAACGCATACCATGCGTCGGGCACCTTTGATGGCGTGACGGTCAGCAAGACCCTTGAGGGTCGCGCTTCTGCCGCGGGCCAGTTTACCTTTGCCGTGACGGGCCTTTGGTACAACGGCGTTCAGACATCGGTCGACGGCGCCGAGGCTAGCCTATCCAATACGGCTGCGGGGGCCGGCGTGCCCGGTGCCGTGGTGGGCGCAAGCGGGCAAGAGAAGCTTTTTGCCCGTGAGCTCACGGAACAGGACCTGGGGCGTACGTTTGCCTATCGCATCCACGAGAACCAGCCTGCGGCTGCCGGCTACGCCTATGACACCGGCTACACGGGCGATGCCATCGTGCTCGTCAAGGTTCTAGCACGCAAGGACGACCCCGCTAAGCTCTATACCGTGACGACCGTGCTCAAGGGTGCGGGTGTGACGGAGTTGCTGGGCGATGGCACCGATGCGAGCGCGTTGACGGACGAAAAGATCGTCGAACTCAAGCAAAAACCGAATACCTACGTGCAGCAGTACGATGCAAGTGAGGTCGGCGCCGCGCCTGCCGTCTCGTTTGTGAACCGTTACACGGCAAGTCTCGACTATGGCGCCGCTGGCGGTTTGCAGATCGAGAAGACGTTGACGTATCCCAAGGACGCGACGGTGTTCGGCTCGCCCAAGAGCACGTTCCGTTATATCGTCAAGCCTGCTGATGAGACATCTGCCAGCAAGGTTGGCATTTCCACGGACGGCAAGGTCTTTGAGACCGCAAATGTCGAGGCTGACGCCCCCAAGACCGTGAGTTTGATACCTGCGGGTGGGTTGACCTTCACTCAGGATGATGCCGGCAAGACGTTCACCTATACGGTGAGTGAGATTGACGACAAGGCGACGGGCTATACGTACGACAAGACGGTCCATACGGTTAAGGCTGTCGTGGCGGATAACGGCGACGGTACGCTTAGAGTCACGACAGCGGTAAGCAAGCAGGTCGATGGCAAGGACGAGCTCGAGGGCCAGTGGATCTATCCGTCGGGTGCAACGTCCACCGGTGTCGCGACGGTCAAATTCAAGAACACCTATACGGTCACCGAGGCGGCAACCTACACTCCGTCCGTGACAAAGGTGGTTGTCGGTGCCGATGCTCCGGACAAGTTCACCTTTGCCATGACCGCGGCTGACGATGCTACCAAGGCTGCCATCAGCGGCAATCTCATTACCGGCTCTTCGATGAGTGCGGACAACGGCTACGTTGAGAAGGCACAAACGAAGGAGGGCCTCAAGGACGGGGAGCACTATAAGCTCGATTTCTCGAAGCTCACCTTTAACAAGCCAGGCACGTATAAGTTTGCTATTAACGAGCTGGCCCCGAATGGCGGTCTCGGCGAGTGGACGTATGACGCGCACACCCATAACCTGACCATCACTGTAACCGATGAGGGCGGCAAGCTTGTGGCCCGCGCCGATGGTACGACCGGCTCGGAAGGCTTCATCTTCACCAATAGTTACCAAACTTCAACGAGCTACGAGCTCCAGGGTGGTCTGGAGATCGTCAAGACGCTCAATGGGCATGACCTGCATGCCGGCATGTTTGGCTTCACGGTGACAGGCGAGGGCGATGCTTCAATCGAAAAGCTCAACAAGCTGCTGCGCGCGGATGAGGGCAAGCTCACCGTGACAAACGATGAGCCGCAGGCCGATGGCACGTCCCACACCGGTATTTTGGGCGGCCTGACCTTCGCGACGGAAGATGCCGGCAAGACGTTCGTCTACAAGGTTGTCGAGAATGGCGGCGGCAAGGGCGGCTATACATACGACTCCACCTATTGGATGGTAGAGATTGCGGTTAATAATCGCCGCGATGGTTCGCTCTATACCGTGACCACGGTCAAGCACTATGACGCCAAGAAGGTCGAGCTTTCTGAGGATGAAAAGACCTTTAGCTCCGAGAATGGTGCTGCCAAGGCTCAGGTATTCTTTACCAACAGCTACGCTGCGACTGGAACATTCGATGGCCTCCATGCCCAAAAGGTAATGGACTCCGGCGACAAGATCGAGGCGGGCCAGTATACGTTTGACCTGTAT
This sequence comes from Collinsella sp. AM42-18AC, assembly GCF_003467965.1. Lineage (NCBI taxonomy): Bacteria > Bacillati > Actinomycetota > Coriobacteriia > Coriobacteriales > Coriobacteriaceae > Collinsella > Collinsella sp. AM42-18AC. The sequence goes on along the minus strand of NZ_QSFY01000004.1, from coordinate 102,898 downwards.
GCCGAGAAGGTCAACGGCTCGCTCGAAAAGATGGATGAGGGTAAAACCAAGACGGGTGAGAACGGCACCGCTACGGTCGACTTTGGTAAGGTTTACTTTAAGCTTGGCAATGCTGCTGGCGAATCCAATGAGCTGACGATTGACCTTGCCGACGCCGTCAACGATGGCATTGCCACCAAGCGTCACAATGCCGACCACACCACCACCTACAGCTTTAACCTGGTGGCAAAGGAGCGCATGGCCAACCTGCCCGAGGGTGTGCGTCCCGTGGATACGTCTGCGACGTGCCGAGTGCTGCTCGAGGTGACCGACCACAACGATGGCAGTCTGACGCCCAAGGTGACCTATCGCGATGGTGCCGAGAAGGGCAAGATCGTCTTCCACAACACACGCGATAAGGTCAAGACGATCGGCACGGTCGCGAAGCCCGATGTGGGCATCGACGGGCAGCTGCTCTCTGTGGGCGACTCCTACGTCTATACCATCAACTGGGTCAATACCGAGGCCGATGCTGACGGCAACCTGGTCTCCGCCGACGTGACCGTGACCGACGAGCTGCCCACGGGCGTTGTGTTCGAGTCATTTGAGGGCGAGTTTGCCGATAAGGGCGCCGCGAGCGGCCAGGTGCTCACCTGGAACCTGGGTGACCAGCCTGCGGGCAGCCACGGTTCGGTGCGCGTGCGCGTCAAGATTACCGAGGACGCTGTGAAGGATGCCCAGGGTGCGGTCGGCACCGTTGAGAACAAAGCTACCGTAACGGTTGACAACAAGAGCTATACCGGCACCACAACCAACTACGTGCCCAAGAAGTCCGAGAGCGATGTTCAGGATTCGACGGGGTCGGGTGTGGCGCTGGGCGATGAGCTCACCTACACCATCGGCTACAAGAACACTGAGGGCGCGTCTGCCACGGTGACGATCACCGATGCCGTTCCCGCGGGAACCGAGTTCGTGGAGTTCGCCGGCGACCATAAGGACGCCGGCTCCAAGGACAATGACGGCAACCTCACTTGGACATTGAAGGACGTTCCCGCCGGCAAGGAGGGCACGGTTCAGTTTAAGGTCCGCGTGACCGAGGACGCGTTTAAGAGCGGTGGCGCTTCGGGCGACATCTCCAACCAGGCGTCGGTGACGGTCGGCAACAACCCCGCCGTCAAGACCAACACCACCACCGATCAGGTTTCTGACGGGCGCCTGACGTTGAGCAAGACGGTCACGGCCGCCGAAGGCATCACCGCGCCCAACAAGGCATTTACCTTTAAGGTGCTGCTCTACCAGGCCGATGGCACAACGCCTCTGGCCGGCACCTTTGCGTTCGCCGGTCGCCCCGGCGGCACCAATGGCACTTATGTAAGCGGACAGATCAAGAGCGGTGACACCATCACGCTTAAGGCCGGCGGCTCCGTGACGGTTACCGTGCCCGTGGGCGCTCGCTACGAGGTGCAGGAGCTTGACTCCAAGGGCAACCTCATGACGAGTGAGGACGGATTTGCAATTACCGACAAGGCGAACCCCCAGAAGGGTACCGTCAGACAGGCGACGCAAGCGAGCTTCACCAACGTCTACAGCGTGGAGTCCACAAAAGTGGAAAACGCTTTTAAGGTGCAAAAGAAGATCTCCGGACGCAACTGGATAACATCGGATGCCTTTACCATGACGCTGACTGCCCAGGGTGAGGCGCCCATGCCCAAGGGCGCCAAGGACGGCGTGTCGGCGATTGAGTTGCACAAGGATGCCCAGGTTGGCAACTTCGGTACCATCGAGTACACCAAGCCCGGTACCTATACCTATGTGATTACCGAGCAGTCGGGTGACGAGGCGGCACTCACGTTCTCGAAGGCCACCTATCGTGCCACCGTCACGGTGACCGACAACGGCGCCGGTGAGCTGCTTGCCAAGACCAAGATTGCACAGCTGACCGACGACGCAGGCGACGTTGCTGAGCGCACGGTCGAGGCGGCGATCTTTACCAACACCGCCAAGACCGGCAGCCTCACCGTCAAGAAGACGGTCGTCGGCGGCGACAGCCAGCGCGAGTTCGGCTTTGCGGTCGCGCTGACCGACGGGGACGGCGAGCCCGTCTCCGGCACCTTCGGCAAGGGCGAGCACGCCGTGACGTTCGCGGACGGCAAGGCGACCTTCACGCTCAGGGACGGCGGGGAGAAGACCATCGCCGGCCTGCCCGTGGGCGCGCGCTACACCGTGACCGAGGACGCCGCCGAGGGATATGCGACCACGGTCAACGGGGCTGACGGCTCCAAGGTCGAGGGCGCCGTGACCGAGGACGGCGCGACCGCGGCGTTCACCAACACGTACGGTACGGCCACCGAGGGCAGGGACGTCTCCACCGTGGGGCTCTTCACCAAGACGCTCGAGGGCCGCGACTGGGCGGAGGGCGATAGCTTCCAGTTCACGCTCACGGGCGAGGGCGGCGCTCCCATGCCCGAGGGATCTGCCGACGGCTCCAAGACCGTCAGCGTGACGGCCGCCGGCACCAAGGCGGGCGATAGGGTCGCCTTCGACTTCGGCCCCATCCGCTACACGCTCAATGACATCAAGGACGCCGGGTTCGCCGAGGTCGGCGGCAAGCGCGTGCGCGCCAAGACCTTCACCTACACGGTGCGCGAGGTCAGGCCCGATGACGGCTCCGCCATCGCCGGCGTGGCCTACGACGGCCACGTCGCCACGATGACGGTGACCGTGGCCGACGACGGCTCCGGCAACCTCACGGCCACGACGCCCGCGATCGCGCAGGCGAGCGGCGGCGACTTCGTCAACACCTACACGACCGAGCTCGACTACTCGGCCCGCGCGGGAGTGCGCCTGTCCAAGACGCTCTCCGGCCGCGCCATGGAGGCGGGGCAGTTCGCCTTCACCGTGACCGCGGACGCCGAGACGGCCGCCAAGCTCGGCCTCAAGACCGACGGGGACGCCTATACCGTTTCCGCGGCCGATGACGGTGCGGCCGACCTGGTCGACCTCATCGGCGGGACCGCGGAGGGCGACGTGAAGTTTACCGACGCCGACGCGGACAAGACCTACAGCTTCACCGTCACCGAGACCAAGCTCGGCGGCGAGGGCAACGTGGCCATCAACGCCACCAAGACGCTGACGGGCCGCGCCGCGGCGGCGGGCGAGTTCTCGTTCTCCGTCCGCGATGCCCAGGGCAATGTGGTCGCGACCGCGACCAACCGGGCCTCCGGCGACGGCGAGGCCGTGGGACTTTCGTTCTCGCCCATCTCCTACACCACCGACGCTCTCGAGCAGATGGTGGCGGACGGCATCGCCACCAGGGCCGCCGACGGCTCCTGGGTCATTCCCTATACCGTTTCCGAGGACGGTACGGACCGGCTGCCCGCGGGCGTGACGGCGGCCGTGTCGAGCTTCGGCATTACGGTCAAGGTGACCGATAACGGTAAGGGCGGGCTGGATGTGGCCGTGGTCTACCCCGAGGGCTCCGACGGCACGCTGTCGTTTGTGAACGGCTATAGCGCCGGCGAGGCGACGGTCGACATCGCGGGTGCCAAGACGCTGGCGCTCGGCCAGGCCGGACTCGGCCTCACGCAGGCTGACATCGCGGGCAGGTACGCCTTTAAGATTGAGCCGCTGGACGGCGCGCCCGCACTGGTCGACGCCTCCGGCAAGACGGTGACCGAGGCGACCAACGACGCCGCCGGCAACGTCGAGCTGGGCCATGTCACGTTTAAGCAGCCGAGCGATCTCGATGGCGTCGAGATCGACGGTGACGGCCTGCGCACCAAGACGTTTGCCTACCGGGTGAGCGAGTCCGGTTCGGTCGACGGCGTGGTCAATGACGCGACGGCGAGCAGGATCTTCACGGTCAAGGTGGTCGAGGACACCAATGCGGGCACGCTCGCCGCGGAGGTCCTGCCCGCAGAGGGCACGCCCGAGGGCAGGGGTGCGTTCGAGTTCACCAACACCTACGGCGTGAACCCGACGCCGAGCTCCGTCACCGACCAGATCAAGGTGAACAAGAAGCTTAAGGGCCGTGACCTGGCCGAGGGCGAGTTCGAGTTCCAGCTGATCGAGATTGCCGCCGACGGCAGCGAGAGCGTCGCGGCGACGGGCAAGAACGCCGCCGACGGAACGGTCGCGCTCGGCCCCGTCACCTACACCGCGCCCGGCGCGCACAGCTACGAGCTGCGCGAAGTCGCCGGCACGGCGGGCGGCGTGACATACGACAGGGCGACGTACCGAGTGCGCACGACGGTCACCGATGCCGGCAACGGCACGCTCGCCGTCAAGCACGAGCTCATGGATGCCGAGGGCAATGCCGCGAACGACACCTCGGTGACCTTCACCAACGGCTACGAGGCCGCACCCGTCACCCTCAAGCTGGGCGCCGCCAAGGTGATCGAGGGCGCCGAGCTCAAGGCTGGCCAGTTTAGCTTTGAGCTCAAGGGCCGGGACGGCAAGGTCATGTCGACCGCCAAGAATGCCGCCGACGGCAGCGTCGCGTTCGATGCGCTGACGTTCAAGCGGGCCGGCACCTACACCTTCACGGTGAGCGAGGTCGACGACGGTCAGGCGCACGTGACCTACGACACGGCGGCGCACAAGATCGTCGTCACGGTGAGCGACGAGGCGGCAGACGGCACCAAGACGGGCTATCTGTCGGCGAAGGTCTCCTACGAGGGCGACGCCAACGTGCCGCCAGTCTTCACCAACAGCTACGCCGAGGAGCCCGGCACCCCCGAGAACCCCGGCACGCCGGGCGGCGGCTCGGGCGGCGGTTCAGATAACGGCTCCGGCAGCGGCTCCAGCGGCGACGGCTCCAAGGGCGGCATGCCCGACACCGGCGACCGCAGCCTGCCGGTCGAGGCGCTCGCGGCCATGGCCGGCATCGGCGCGCTGACCGCAGCGGGCGGCGCGGTCCTGTACCGTAGGCGCCGCTAGCGATATGGACGAGTGGGGCGAATCCATCCGATGGGTTCGCCCCACTTGCCGTGACGGGCGGGAGCAGGTAAGATATACCGAGCGCCTAGCGCGTTCGATGGGTTCGGATGACGACATGTTCCGAATCTGGTCAGGTCCGGAAGGAAGCAGCCATAAGGAGCCTCTGTCGGGCATCCGAATCCATCGAGCGCACGGGCTTTCTTTTTGCGCGGTTTTACCAAACCGCGCAATGCTCGACGCTGCGCGCCATCCAGAGCGACAATTTGTCATTCAAAAGGCAGGGCATGACCAGAAGGTCTATGCCTTGCCTTTTTCATGCCAACTTGTTCGCTCTGGATGGCGCTCGCTGACTGCGCCAAGACATCAATGGCTACGTGGTTCAAGAGACGGCGGCGTTGCCATCTGTTTTTACAAGTAAAGAGGCCCGTTTCCCTGGTTTTGGTTGGGGAAACGGGCCTCTTTTTTTCTCTGGGCTTGTAGATTGGCGAAGGCGATATGCTCTGTCGGCTATTTTGAGTTCTTGAGGCGGCGTGTGGCTGCGGTGGTTATTCCGAGTCCTGCGGCGGCGATTCCTGCGAGTGCGATTGCGCTCGGTGCTGTGTCGCCCGTGTTTGCGAGCTTGCCGGCGGTCGTATTTGCTTGCTTGGTGGAGCTCGATGGAGCGTATTTGCCGGTCGCGGGCGAGCTGGCGGGCTGGGCCGTTTCGGCCGGCTGCGCTGAGCTGGAGGGTTTTGTCGTCTCGGCGGGTTTCGCTATCTCGGGCGAGGTGGCCTTGTCTGCCGCGGCCTTTGCCTCTTCGTATGCCTTGCAGGCGTCGTCATAGGCCGCTTGCGCCTTTTCCAAATCGCTAAGGAGCGCATTTCGCTTGGCTATGTCCTCGTCGATGTGGGCTTTAGCTTCCTTTGCCTCACTTTCGAAATACTGAACCTGTTTTTCCTGGCTTTCGAGCCGGCGTTGGTAGCGGTGAAGATCATCTTCACAAGATTCTTCTCGCCTTTCTGCCGCCATGATCTCACTGCGCAACTGCTTAATATGCTCCTCAATGGCTGTGCTGGGCGCCTCGTCGCCGAGCTCCTTGAGTACCTTATCTAATTCTGCCTGAAGGCCGCTTGTCCGGTTGTGGGCCTCATCGTATTTGGCTTGGGCTGCATCGACGTTCGCTTGCATGGCGGGAAGGGGTTCCCTCCGTTTGGCGGCTTCCGTCACCACCATGTCGTGGATCTCTTGAAAACTGGCAATGTCATCATCGATTTCCGCAAGTTTCTCGGGACTTGCGGCGTCTTTCGCGGCTTCGAGGTTTTTGAGCGCTTCCTGCATGGCTGCATACGCTTTTTCCTTTGCGGCGGCCGCGTCTTCCGTCTGCAAGGCAACTGCACCGGTGGGGGAACTGGTTTCTGCCGCGATCGCCGTTGCGGGGGCGATTCCCGCGACAAGTGCCGCGGAAAGGGCGATGCCCACAGTTGCTCGTCTTGCTCTTCTTGCGAGAATGTCGTGTAAGTATACCAAGTGGTCGACCCGCCACTGGCTGGGTGTGCGCGTATGCCCCTCTGAAAACTGAATCCCGTTAGAAATGACGAGTTGTTTACGCTTCTTTTGGGGTGGCGGTACTATCATGGTTCGAATTGAATGTGGATGATGATAGGGAGCGCCTTTTTATGATTGAGCTGCTCAGGCGTTTTGGTGGCAAGTTTCGCCGGTATATGGTGATTGGCCCGGCGTGCAAGTTGATCGAAGTGATCTTTGACCTGCTTACGCCGCTGGTGATTGCCCAGATGATCGATAAAGGTATCGGTGCGCACGACGTGAGTGCCGTCGTCCACTACGGTATGCTGCTTGGCGCCATGGCTGTGATCGGTATCTCGTTTACGCTCGTCTGCCAAAAGATGGCGGCGCTCACCTCGCAGGGCATGGGCACCGACATTCGCGGCGCGCTCTACGAGCACATCAATAAGCTGAGCTATGCCGAGCTCGATCGCTTTGGCACGCCGTCGCTCATCACGCGCATTACCAACGATGTCAACCAGGTGCAGCTCGCTGTGGCGCTCGGTGTGCGTATGCTCATCCGTTGGCCCTTCCTAGCCGTGGGATCCATGTGCGCGGCCCTTGCCATCGACCTTAAGCTCGGCATGATCTTTTTGATTTGCACGCCCGCCATCGGCCTGGTGTTCTGGTTTGTCATGGCGCGCTGCATTCCGTACTACAAGCAGCTGCAGGCAAAGCTCGACCGCATCGCGCTCATTTGCCGCGAGGGCCTTTCGGGCGCCCGCGTGGTTCGCGCCTTTGTACGCGAAGATCACGAGCGTGAGCGTTTTGCCCAAGCCGCCGATGACCAGGCCAATACTGCCATCGCGGTGGGCAAGCTCTCGTCGGTGCTCAACCCCGTCACGTTTCTTGTGATGAACCTGGGCGTGTGCGCCATCCTGTGGGTGGGTGGCATCCAGGTCAACGTGGGCGAGCTTACGCAGGGCCAGGTTATGGCGTTTGTGAACTACATGACGCAGACCCTGACCTCCATCGTGTACGTTGCCAACCTGGTCGTGGTCTTTACCAAGGCGAGCGCCAGCGCGTCGCGTATCAACGAGGTGCTCAATTGCGTGCCGAGCATCACCGACGAGGACAACGAGCCGGTCGCGCTGCCCGAGCCGAGCGCGACGGGCAATGCCGCCCTGGCCCCCGCGCTGAGCTTTGACCATGCGAGCTTCTCGTTTGGCGCCGGTGCTGCCAACGCCGTCAACGATGTGACGCTGGAGCTGCCGCTGGGCAAGACGCTCGGCATTATCGGCGGTACAGGCAGCGGTAAGTCCACGCTCGTCTCGCTTATCCCGCGCCTGTACGATGCGGGCACCGGCAGTGTGAACGTGATGGGCTCCGATGTGCGCGCTTGGCCGCTCGACCAACTGCGCCACGTGGTCGCGACCGTTCCGCAGCGCGCGTCGCTGGTGAGCGGCACCATCCGCAGCAACCTGACCTGGCGCGACGAGGCGGCAACCGACGAGGAGCTCTGGGCGGCGCTCGACATGGCACAGGCGAGCGAGTTCGTGCGCAACAAGCCGCAGGGGCTCGATGCCCCGGTCGAGGCGGGCGGCAAGAACTTTAGCGGTGGCCAGCGCCAGCGCCTGACCATTGCGCGTGCTCTGGTGGGCTCGCCGCAGATCCTGATTATGGACGACTCCGCCTCGGCGCTCGACTTTAAGACCGATGCGGCGCTTCGCCACGCCATTCGCGAGCGCAGTGGTCGCGCCGCCGCCGAGGGCGGGCTGCCGCTGACGACCGTCATCGTAAGCCAGCGCGTCTCGACCGTGCGCGACGCCGACATGATCTGCGTACTCGACCACGGCTCGGTCGCGGGTCTGGGTACGCACGACGGGCTGTACGCAAGCTGCCAGCTCTATCGCGAGATTTGCCAGTCGCAGCTTCGTCGCGAGGAGCTCGAGGGTCAGCAGGGGAGTGCGGCGTCCGAGTCCACCCCAGGTGTCGTGTCCGCTCCGACTGCCTCCGCATCCGTCTGCGCAAAGGAGGGCTGCTAAATGAACCCGTATACTTCTTCCGGTTCGGTCGCCACGATGACGGCTAACGTGTCCGGCAACGATAGCCTCAACGACTTGGGTGACGGCCCGCGTCAGCCCGGCGACCCCGAGCGCTACCCCGTGGGCGCGGTGACCCGCCGCCTGCTGGGCTACGTCCGTCCGCATCGCATTTCGTTTGCGGCGTCGTTTGTGAGCGCCGCCATCTCCGTGATTTTGCAGCTCTACACACCTATTCTCATCGGCGAGGGCATCGACCTGATCGTTGCCGCCGGGCAGGTGGACTTTGACGAGCTGTTGCCGCTCGTCACCAAACTCGCGATTGTCGTGGTGGGCGCGGCGGCCTTTCAGTGGCTGCAGGGCTACTGCGTTAACCGTCTGTCCTACGAGACGGTGCGCGACATGCGCGTGGGGGCGAGCGACAAGCTCAGCCGCATGCCGCTCAGCTTTATCGACGGCCATGCCCACGGCGACCTCATGAGCCGCGTGGTCAACGACGTCGATCAGGTGGGTGACGGCCTGCTGCAGGGCTTTACGCAGCTCTTCACCGGTGTTATTACCATCGTGGGTACGCTCGCGTTTATGCTTTCCATCAACCTGACCATGACGCTCGTGGTGGTACTCGTCACGCCGCTTTCCATTTTTGCAGCCGGTGCTATCGCCAAGCTTTCCAACAAAAGCTTTACGGCACAGCAGCGTATTCAAGGGCAGCTCGGTGGTCATATCGAGGAATACGTAGGCGAGCAGAAACTTGTCGACGCCTTTGCCTATGGTCCCAACGCTCAGCAGCGCTTCGATGCCCTCAACGCCGAGCTCTATGCGGCAGGTGAGCGCGCGCGGTTTATGGGTTCGCTCTCCAACCCCGGCACGCGCTTTATCAATAACATCATCTATGCCGTGGTGGCCGTGATTGGCTGCGTGGGCGTGATCACGGGCGTGCCCGCGGCACTCACGGTGGGCGGCGTGCAGATCTTCCTGTCCTACGCCAACCAGTACACCAAGCCGTTCAACGAGGTCACCAACGTCATTACGCAGATCCAGACGGCGTACGCCTCGGCACGCCGCATGTTTGCGCTGCTCGACGCGCGCGAGCAGGAGCCCGATGCGACGGGCGCCGTGGAACTTGCCGCCCCGCGTGGCGAGGTGACCTTTGAGCACGTGGACTTTAGTTATGTGCCCGATCGCAAGCTGCTGCAGGATATCTGCATCGAGGCCAAACCCGGCATGCGCTTTGCCCTGGTCGGCCCCACGGGCTGCGGCAAGACAACGCTCATCAACCTGCTGCTGCGTTTTTACGATATCGATGCTGGACGCATCATGGTCGATGGCCGGTCTTCGCGTGACTACACGCGCGCAAGCCTGCGCCGCGCCTTTGGCATGGTGCTGCAGGATACGTGGCTGTTCGAGGGCACGGTGGCGGAAAACATCGCCTACGGCTGTCCCGACGCCACGCGCGGGCAGGTTATCGAAGCCGCCAAGCGTGCTCATGCGCATAAGTTTATCGTGCAGCTGCCGAAAGGCTACGATACGGTGATCGGCGAGGACGGCGGCACGTTTAGCCAGGGCCAAAAACAGCTGCTGTGCATCGCTCGCGTCATGCTCACCGACCCGGCGATCTTGCTGCTGGACGAGGCGACGTCGAGCATCGATACCCGCACCGAGCTGCAGGTTCAGGCGGCATTCGACGAGCTCATGGCAGGTCGCACAAGCTTTGTCGTGGCGCACCGCCTGAGCACCATCCGCAACGCCGATTGCATCCTGGTAATGCGCGACGGCGAGATTATCGAGCGCGGCACGCACGATGAACTGCTCGCGGCAGGCGGCTTTTACGCCGAGCTCTACCGCAGCCAGTTCGCCCAGTAAGCAAGACGTGGGGCTAATGAATCGGGTTTGTTCGTCCCACGTCTTAAGTATTTGGGGGCTTGCGCTGCGGACGTTTTGCCCCCATCGGTGTTGCCCATGTCGCCAATCGGCAGAAGGTGGTTTACATCTGTCACGTTAGTACTAAGATATTCATCTAATAAATTGCATTAGTGGCTTTAGTTTTGGGGGAAACGAGCAACGTGACTATGACATGCTCTTTGGTGGTCAACAGCAAGAGCGGTAATACCAGGATGGTTTCGGGCGCGATTAAGCGCGCTCTGCAGGCTGCGGGCGTTGAGTTTGTCCATGCCGCGGCGTTGAGCGACGATGCGGATGCAGATCAGGTTGCGCTCGAGGCGCAGGGCGCCTGCGCGGCCGACACAGTGCTCGTCGGTTTTTGGTGCGACAAGGGCGCGTGCACGCCTTCGGTCGCGGCGTTGCTCTCCGCCTTGCACGGCAAGCGCGTGTTCCTGTTTGGCACCTGCGGCTTTGGCGCCGACCAGAGCTATTATCAGCAGATTATCGACCGCGTAACTTCCAATTTGGCTGGGGATGCCGAGCTTGCGGGCTGGGCGATGTGCCAGGGCAAGATGGGCCCCGCGGTCAAGCAGCGCTACGAGGCCATGCTCGAGCAAGATCCCGATAACACCCGATTTAAGATGCTGCTCGACAACTGGGTTGCCGCGAAGGATCACCCCACCAAGGAAGACCTGGACAACATGGCTGCAGCCGCCAAGAAGGCCGTGCTGGGAGAGTAGCTTCGCCGTTCGCGGTCCTTCGTGCAAAACAATACAAATGTGAAAGCCTCGAAGTTCTCGAGGCTTTTTTCTTGACACTCGTGGGCGCCCCTTTATTGATGGAAGGCCTAATAAGCTGATTGTTCTATGCCCGGATGTGTGCGGAGTGGGATGGGATTTCCGGATGGGTGGGGTTGCGGAAGCTGCGTCCCGGAATTTGCCTTTGGAATGGGATGCGGTTTCCCGTTGAGGGTCTTGGCGGAAAGTGCGACCCGGAATTTGTGATCGGAGTGGGATGTGGTTTCCCAACGGGGCCACAAGCGGAAGCCGCATCCCACTCCGGACGGGAATTCTGGGACACAGTTCTCAGAGGATTATGGGCTGCGAACTACATGGGGCCGTCATAAAACTCCGGTAAAAGGGGGTCGGAAATAAATGGCACTTCCAGCAGTTTGTTTTAATGTGGGGGGGGGTACCATTATTTTACTTTCGCAAAAAATCGATCCCTCTATGGGGAAGTTGCGTAGGTGGTCAGTCACAGATATTGGATAAAACAGACTAATTTGGGGATAAATGACCACTTACGCCAAAATAGGTAGCATTTGGCGACAAAACATTGAAAAATTTGTAGCATATCGCTATGTTTTTATTACGAAAAGATTCCAAATTGGCTTATTTCGGACTCACTTTTCAATCGCCTTGCGGTTCCTGTTGAAACTTGCTGACCTTTGGATGGGTCGAATAAGGCCTCGATGGGGATGAATTATCACTTTGACGGCGCGTAGACTCAAACGATTTATTGCACTTTTGAGTAGCTTGGCGATTGCGCTCGTCATGGCTCTTGCCGTCGTTTCTTTTGTCCCTCGTGCATTTGGATACACGCCCTATACAGTGCTTTCGGGTTCTATGGAGCCCGAGCTACCCGTTGGCTCCATGGTGTTTGTTCACCAAGTTGATCCAACGGATATTGCCGTGGGCGACAATGCAACCTTTTACCGATCGGACGGCGCCGTGGTGACGCACCAGGTGTACGAGATCGACCCTGCGGCGCAGATGATCGGCACGCAGGGAATCGCAAACAAAAATGCAGATGGAAGCATCATGCACGACGCCGAGCAGACGCCTTTTTCACGCGTGATCGGTGTCGTTTCTTTTTGTGTCCCTTACCTGGGCTTCGTTGACGCATATTGCACGACGATGCCCGGTTTGCTTGTTGTGGTGGCCGTTCTGGCGCTGCTAGTCGCGGCGTCGATAGTGCTCGATCGGATGGTTCCCGACGAGCCTGCGGGCAAGCATACCCGCGTGCATGCGAGGGAGCGGCGTTCATAGCGGCAGGGAAAAGCGTCGGCGGCGGTAGGGGCCGTTGGCGGGGAAAACGATTCTCGAAAGGAAGAGAACGATGGAAAACAAGAAGAAAAAGCGCTACGGCATCATTGCCGCCCTGCTGCTGTTGGTGCTGGCCGCCGGCGTTGGCACCTATGCATGGCTGTCGGCAACCGACTCCGAGACGAACGAGTTCACGGTTGGCAGCATCGACAAGCCCGAAGTGAAGCCCGACCCTGATCATCCGAACAAGCCCGGCGACAAGCCCACGGACCCCTCAGTGGATGGTTATCTGTTCGAGACCCTGTGGAAGAAAGATTCCAAGATGATTCCCGACACCAATATTGCCAAGAACCCCAACGTTGGTATCGGCAAGGACTCTGATGAGTCCTATGTGTTCATCTACGTGAAGAACGCCATTGTGAAGAAAGATGCCACTGACGCTCTTGCTAAGACCCCGTACTTCACGCTTAACGATAACTGGAAGCCGGTTGCGGATACCACCGTGGGTGCTAAGAACAACGGTAACCCTAACCAGTACGTGAGCGGTCTGTTCATGTATACCGCTGGTAACACCGACACCCCTGCCAAGCTTGCTCCTACTCCAAAGACTGAGACTACCGAGGCAAAGGCTGCTTACACCGGTGAGCTGTTCAGCACCGTGCATATCCCGGCTGCCATGAACAACACGGATGTTGTTCAGAGTCCCGCCAAGCCCACTATGACAGTCTCCTGCTACATCTTCGGCGCTGACCAGGGCGATGCCGAGAACGCCATCGCGCAGGCCAAGGAATGGGCTAAGACTCAGGCTTAATCCCCCCTCCACCGAGATCCCGGCCCGCTCCCCATCCCCATTTTCGGGCCGGGATCTCGGTCCCCCCTTATCGACGATTGGCGAACGTAATGCTCAACAATCTTTCTGACAATCAGAAACGCACCTTGGCGCTTACCGCGATGGCGCTGTTGGCCCTGGCGTGCCTGTGCGGCACGCTGGCTTTTACCGTTGATATGGTTCCGGTGAACAACGTTCTCTCGTTTGGCAGCGTGAAGGTACGAGTCTGCGAATACACCCTCAACGAGCATGGCGAGGAGATTCCGTTTGAGCCCAACGAGCACGGGGACTATCCCGACACCAAGGCCGGGGGCTCTGACATCAGCCGCATTGTGCGCGTGGAGAACGTCGGCGCGCAGCCTGAGTACGTTCGCGCTCGTCTGCACATGACGTCGGTGGCGCCCGACGGTTCGAGCGCGGATGCTTCGGGCAGCGTTGCGTTTCATGTGAACGCGGGCGAGGGATCCCCGTGGATCGATGGCGGCGATGGGTGGTACTACTACCGCGGCTTGGCCGGACGTGGCGGCATGCTCGACCCCGGCGCCATGACGGAAAGCCTCATGGACTCGCTGCGCTTTGTGGGCGACTACCACGATGCCGCGCGCGGCGGCTCATTCAGGCTCGATATCGATGTGCAGGCCGTGCAGGCCAAAAACCAGCAGGAAAGCGATACCGTCCTCGACGTTCTCGACGTCGCGGGTTGGCCGGAGGCGAACTAGCCTATGAAGATCAAGAACATGAACCGGGGCGTGCTTAGCAGGCTAGTTGCCGTCGCGGCGATTGCCCTTTGCTGCGTTATGGCGCTGCCGATGGCGGTACATGCCGAGACTGCGCCCGAGGCCAAAACCGAATTCCACATCAAAAACGAGGCTGACTTTTTGTCGTGTGTGGCGCTGTCGCGCGAGCGCGATACGTCCGGCTGGCACGTTTATCTCGATAACGACATTGAGCTCGACAGCGACGACATGAAAGACATCGTTGCAAACACCGTTAAGCATCTGTCGTTTGGCAACAAGGAGCATCCGTTTAAGGGCGTGTTCGATGGTCAAAACCACACCGTTGAGGGCCTGAACTACGATAAAGACGCTTTTGACCCCGAGCGCGATACGGGATTTTTTGCCGAGACCAACGGTGCCACCATCAAAAACTTCTTGGTCAAGGACGCCAACGTGTGGGCGGACTTCCGCGGTGGCATTATCGTGGGCAAGGCCGTCAATACGCGCTTCGAAAACGTTATGGTCATGGAGAGCACGCTGCACGTGACCTGCGCCAACAATGCTCTCAACCTCATTACCAACGCAGGCTTTGAGGGCGGTCTCATCGCCGGCGAGCTCGACGGCTGCACCCTCTACAACTGCGAGGTCCGTGGCGGCCGTGCCGTCAACAATACGACCTCGGGCGTGCAGGCGCTCGGCGGTGAGGGTCTGTATATGGCGGCGTTTGCCGGCTACGTTAAGAAATCGACTATCGAGTACTGCCGCGTGACGCCGACGCGTAAGGACGACGGCTCGATTGCCGAGAAGGGCATGACCGACGTCACCAATAAGTACGACGTGGCCATTGGCGCCCTGGGCGGCAACAACGTGTACGCCTCGGGTTTTGTGGGCTGCATGGCGGGCGAGGCCAAGATTATCGACTGCTTCTCGACGGCGCAGTGCTACAGCTATGCCGCGTCGTACGTGGGCGTCGTCGCCGTGACGCGCGCGTGGACGGGTGGCTTGGCGGGTCGTATTCTAACCGAAAAGGGCAACGAGCTCGTTCGAAGCCATTTTGCGGGTGACTTGAGCTCGCGTCAGTACAATCCCATCGCCGTGATCCCCATCATTCAAAACGATGTGAACCTGGGCGGCATTGCCGCGCGTGCCAACAAGGATGATGCCACGGTCACCGAGTGCTACTTTAAGCCGAGCGTGAGCCTAAACGGCAGCAGCCAGGGTACCGCGGCTAAGAAGAAGATCCCCTCTTTTGGCGGCGACGGTACCACCAAGGGCGACGGCTACGGCCCGTGGGACGACGGGCGCTACGCCACGCGCGAGCTGTGGGAGGAGCACGACTACGACTTCTGTGCCGGCACCATGCGCTCGACCGCTAACGATGAGGCCCTGGGCGGTTCGCATGCCAACGAGTGGGCGATGGACTACAGACTGAATATCCCCGTGCATGGCCAGAGCGTTAAGGCGACGATCGATTTTCCCGGTGCGGGCACCGCGACAATCGAGGCGACCAAACTCGGTATTGATCAGAAGACCTCGGATCCGTACGCCTTTGCCGTGAGCGCCGTGCTGGCGGGAACGGCCCAGGGCTTGGCCCAGGGCGATACGTCGGTAACGTTCAGGCAGGAAACCTCCGCAAAGCCCGCGGGGCTGAGCGAGGCGAACGGCGGCTACCGCTTTATGGGCTGGTTCCACGAGTCCGGAGTCAATGTGAACCGCATCGATGCCGATAACGCCTGGTTTAACGGCAAGACCGATGCTGCTGCTGTCGCTGCTGACAAGCGCGTCGAGGAGAACACGGACCACGATAAGGCTTCGACCTACACCGCCAACAACGGAAGCGGCGTCGATGAAAAATTCGGCTTCAAGGGTAACGACCTCTTTATCGCTTCATACGAGGCGCAGGTGCTGTTCTATAACGTTAAGGGCAAGACGCTTGATTGGAAAACCGGTGCCGCGCACGACAAGTCCACTGATTGGTATCGCTACGGCGTGGGTTTGACGCCCGCGGCTCCCGAAGACCGCGAGGGGCTTTCCGCTACCGCGACATTTATCGGCTGGACCACGCAGCCTAGCAGCGAGGAAGGTATGAACGGCGCCTATGCCGCCATCACTTCGGATAAGTTAGCCGAGCTTAAAAATCAGGGAGCTTTTTATCCTGCGGGTAGCGAGATCACTGTTGTCCGTCCAGCCGACTTCTATCCCGTGTACAGCGACTACGTGTCGAACATCATAACTGTGTTCGAGGGTAATGAGCAGGACGCGCTCAATGATGTGAGCCAGCGCGTTGGCGTGGGCAAAACCAAAGTCGACGTCAAGACTGCCGGGGGCGGCACTAGCGTCTACACGGTACAGGTGTGCAACACGGACGGTACGCCCCTGTCCGATGGCGGCAAGCTGCCCGACGGCTATTGCTTCCTGGGCTGGTACGAAAACAAGGGAACCGAGGATGCTCCGCTCGAGGTGCGCGTAAGCCGCGATCCCAGCTATACGCTCCCCGCAGATGTCGATTTAACCGTGCCGCATACCTACATCGCCCGCTTTGAGTACCGCGTGGACTATTACGTCAAGTCGATGACGAACGATGCCTATAAGGATTCTAGACTCCTCTGCTCTGTGTGGAACG
Organism: Collinsella sp. AM42-18AC; assembly: GCF_003467965.1. Lineage (NCBI taxonomy): Bacteria > Bacillati > Actinomycetota > Coriobacteriia > Coriobacteriales > Coriobacteriaceae > Collinsella > Collinsella sp. AM42-18AC. The sequence continues at coordinate 86,363 of NZ_QSFY01000004.1, read as the reverse complement.
GGTACCAAACTTCGTTTAACGAGCAGGTCGGTTCGAGCTACGTGCGAGAGAATATCGTGCACTGGGGTTCCGAGCACGTCTATCACGGACTGAAGGAAAACTATAAGGACGAATGCAATGAGGGGCGCTTTGGGGCAGAGACGCTCATCGTTGCGCCTTTGAAAGCGTATTCGCATACGGTCAAAAACGATACAGGTGTGGATACCCGGAAAAATGTCATTGCCGATACGGATTTCCCGGGTTCGGGCACACTGGATGACGAGTGGGTCGCAGGAGCGCTGAAGTTTTACTTTAGGCCGGCGAGCAAGCGATACCATTTAAATTTCTGGACCCTCGAGCGCCAAGGCGGGTGCTGGACTTGCGTGGGCAACCCCGTTCAGAGCGAGATTGGCATCGATTCGGAGTATTACATGCGTGCCATGGTGACGACAAGCGTCAGCTTTTATGGCAAGGACGATGTCTCGGTTAAGAGCGTCACGCGACGTTATGAGGCTCCGTTGCTGCTGGACTCCGATAGCACCTACACCTATAAATATCCGTTTATCCATACCGAACAGACGGTAGACAACACGCCCGAGCACGGAAAGGAGGGTGACGTCAATCCCAACCTGACACTCGAAGCCTCTCCGACCGATGCGGAGATGGCGGTGCCGGGCTATAAGTTCCTGGGCTGGATTTCAACCGCCGAGGTTCAGAAGGATTCCGACGTCTGGAAGTATATCTACGACGTCGCCGGCGACCCCTATGTGACGAGTGATCCGGATAAGGCAGAGCCGTATCTGGCGACCGACGAGTCCAAGGTCACCCAGTGGCAGGATGCCTATCCCGTCTACGCAAAGTACGACGTCAGCTACACCACCAACCTGCATCGCGCAGGTTTTGAGGGTACGGACAAGGTCAATGTGCCTAGCTACAACATCGCTCCCGTTATCAACGCGGACACCAATCCTGCTACGGCAACGGTGACCCCTGACGTTACGACGCCGGTTTATAAAGCAGGCGGTGAGCTGTATAAGTTGCAGAAGGTTGAGATCGAGCTTCCGAACGGCGAGATCAAGACGCTTCCCTACGATGTGGAGCATGGTACTTGCTCTTATCCGGTGGAACCTGGCGGAGCCTATACATTCGTGGCGTACTATTCGCCGTTGGCGGTTGTGTACCACCTCAATGCCACGGATGTGGACGGCAAAGTTGCTCAGCAAGACGATATGCTCGGCAACCTTAATGGCGGCATCCCGAAGCCTACTTATGACGTCAGCACTATCGATGCGGATACAGGCGAGTTCAACGTCTTCGTGGGCTGGACGGAAGCCGAGCCGGCACCTGGCAAGGGCTATGTCGCTTGGTCAGAGGGCATCCGTATGGTGAGTGCTTCTACCGTGGTCAAGGCCCCCATGGAGCTGTACCCGGTCTACCGTCCCAGCCTGGTTACCGTTCAATCGAACATTGACTCTGAACTTGCGAATCCCGATCTTGTCCGTAGCCTCGGCCGCACTGATTCCGGCGACCAGATTTCTCTTGAGGTCAAGGCCGCCGAGGAGGTTGAGGGCACTGACGGCACCAAGTACGACTTTGTCGGCTGGTCGCGCGATTATGTCAATGACGGGCAGTACACCCTGATGACTGACGATGAGAAGTATCCCCTCGAGGGCAGCGAGCCCTTTGAGAGCGTGACCTACACTGCGGTGTACAAGAAGACGCCGCTTAAAGTGCGCTATCACGACACCGAAGGCAACGTCATCTACACCGCTACGGTAGACCCGAACGATACGAGTGTTCTGCGTGGCCAGGATGGCAATGCCGGCTTTGTTCAGACAGTTAAGGTGCCCAAGATGGACGAGAACGGCAACCCGTTCTATGACGACAAGGGTGAACCCGTCATGGAGCCAAAGGAAGTGGCCTACGATCCCGAAGCCTACTCCGCAATCGTCGCATTCCTGGGCGAGCGAGCGGATAGCAGCTTGAAGGAGTTGTTCTTGGAGTGGCAGTGGGTTAATGGCGACAAAGCTGTGGCGTGGAGCGACTTCAAGGGTAAACCGGTTACAGCCAACATGGATTTGTATCCGGTGACGTATAAGGTCGTCGCTAACGACACATCGGACGATGCGAGCCCTAAGAATGTGACCGGGCAGCTCAAGTGGTTGCTTGATCCCAATGCCGCGAACACGATAGATGACAAGAGCGATAAGGCGCCGTTCAAGGCTTGCTTTGCAAAGCCCTTCATGGGCACGCAATTGACGGTGCACGTTGACCGCGTGGGCTATGGTCTTCCTGGCCAGACTCCTGCGCCTGTCAACGGGAAGTATGTCTCGCTTTACAGTTCGGGTTCAGGCGAGGGCTCGTTTGAGCTGACGAATCGTTTGGACTACAAGCTCACGGGCGACGGCACTCAGAGCGATGGCAATGCGGTGTTCGATTTCGCCGCTACGCATACGCTCAAGATCGTCAAGCAAACCCAGGATAGCTGGGCGAAGGGCAAGACGTTCCGCTTCAAGGTTTCCCGGGCCGGCATGGACGGCAACGCCTTGGAGGAGCGCACGGTTGAGGTAACGGTGTCATCGGATGCGCAGCTGAAGGACGGTTCCGCCTGGTACTCCGGCGCTATCGAGCTTGCGGTCCCGGCGGGTATCTACACCGTCGAGGAGGACTCAGCGTGGGCATGGCGCTACAGCAACCAAATCGGCGTCCCTGGCAAGCAGCCGGGCGATAAGGCGCAGGCGACTATCTCCGCTGCATCGAGCGCGAACGATGCCACGTTCACCTGCACGAACACGCGTGTGAACGACAAATGGATCGACGGCAGCAATCGTGCCCATAACGTTTGGAGCAACGGCATCGTAGCAAAGAAGGAGGATTAGCATGTCCAAGCGCAAGCGCATCATCGCCTTGCTGGTGGGGGTTATCCTCCTGGCCGGTACGGCAGGCACGCTGGCCTGGCTTTCGGTTACGGGCGTGCTGGTCAACCAGTTCGGCATCGGGTCGGTGACGCCATCGGTTCAGGAAACGCTCAACGGCAAAGTGAAAAGCGATGTCAAGGCGAAGAACACGGGTACTGCGCCCGCCTATATTCGTGCTGCAGTGGATATCTACTGGCAGGACCAGGATGGCGCACGCCTGTGGGATGAGCCGAAGGAGGAGCCGAAGGGTGAGGCGGATTACGAGATTGCGTGGAGCGTGGCTGATGCCTCGAGCGCGAACTCGGCTTATAACTGGGTTAAGGCGAGCGACGGGTTCTATTACTGGACGTCGCCCGTCGCTCCCGGCGCGGAAACCGGCGTGCTCATTAATAGGGTTACCGAGCTCAAGGCAACCGAAGGTCGCAATCTTGTCGTGGATATCTCCACTCAGGCGGTCCAGGCGACGCCCGATGAGGCCGTGCGCGACGCATGGGGTTGCTCGGTCGAGGATGGCGTGCTGGTGCCGCCGTATGGAGGTGCGTAAGTATGGCGTTCTCGATTCGCAAAGGTGTTGCGCGCTCCTTGCGTTGCGTGGTCGCGGCTATTCTCTGCATGGTCACGCTCGCCGTTCCTGCCCGTGCGTTTGCCGATACTCCCGCGATTGCCTATGACGGAAATGCGCGCCAGCTGACGGTCTCGGGGGCGACGGGCTCCTCGGGGGAGCCCGATCTGTTTCCCGCCTTTAAAGGTCTAATGCCCGGCGATGTGCGCGAGCAGCAGATTGAGGTTCGTGCCACTGGTGTAAAGTCCCAGGTACGCGTGTTTGTGCGGGCCGTTGTCGATCACGAGACGGCACACCTGCTGTCGCCCATTACCTTAACGGCGTCGGCGGGCGATGCGTCTGCAGGTTGGCTCCAGACGGGAACTCTGGGCAGTGTGTTCGCCTATCCCACGCAGGTCGCAACGTTTACGAGCGATGGCAGCACGGTGCTCAATTTGCAACTAAGTGTCCCGACGTCGGTGGGCAATGAGCTTGCCGACGCAAGCAAGACCATCCGCTGGGAAATCACCGCCGAGGACGATGGCGAGAAGATTCCCGTACAACCTGCTGACAGTAAGAGCCCCGGTCTGTTTGGCCTGGCGGCAACCGGCGACAGCACGCTCGCATGGCTTTTGATGCTGCTGACGCTTGCAATCATCGCTTTTATGGCCGCGCTGCTTTTGTCCCGGAGGGATAAGTACTAGGTCCATCCTCTAAACGCAACGCCCTCCCGGGCGGCGGGCACGAAGTTCCCTGCTCTACAGTCCTGCGCAAGACGAAGGCCACATTAAGTGGCCTTCTTTGCGTGCGGAACTCGCGATGAACTTCGTGCCCGCCGCCCGGGAGGGTGTCTCTTTATTGATAGAAGGCCTAATAAGCTGATGATTTCATGCCTGGATGTATACGGAGTGGGACGGGCTTTCCGGATGGGCGGGGTCTCGGAAAGCTCATCCCGGAATTCGCCTTTGGAATGGGATGCACTTTCCGATTGAGGGACTCAGCGGAAAATGCATCCCAGTATTCGGCTGAGAAATGGGACACGGTTTCCGGTTGAAGCCTTGGCGGAAAATGTGACCCGGAATTTGTGATCGGAATGGGATGCGGTTTCCCAACGGGGCCACAAACGGAAACCGCATCCCATTCCGGACGTGAATTCCGGGACAAGCTTTCCGCGATGCGCATGCCAGGCCACGCTTCTGCTACGAGGCGAGCGCAGCTTCTCATCAGCCCACTCAACTCGCAACGGGTGAGGGGCGGCGGCAGGCGGAGGCGCGGGAAGGGTCTGTCGCGAGTTCCGCACGCAAAGGGGGCCACTTAATGTGGCCCCCGTCTTGCGCAGGACTGTCTGAGCAGGGAACCTTATATGCCTCCGCCCGGACAGACGTTTCAGTTATGAACTCGCAGATAGTCGCTATTTGATCTTGGTCGTACCCGGTGCCAGGTTGGGGTCGGTCTCGTTGGCCTCGGTCTGGAAGTGCTCGGTATACACGTTCTTGCCGTCGCGGAACATCTCGTAGTACTGCATCTTGGCGTAATCCTCGCGTGCCTTGGTGGCGGCCGCGGCAGCGGCGTCGTCACCGGTGACGTTGGAGGAGAGCGCCCAGCGCAGGCTGGCGTCCTCGTAGCCGACCGAGTTGATGGCGGGCAGCGACTCGCGCAGTGTCATGTGCGCCTTCTGGTAGTCGGTCAGCGGTGCGCCGATCAGCTGCATGAGCTGGGTGGACAGGTAGTTGGTGGACAGGTCGTCGACCTCGCTCGTCTGGTCACAACCGGCAACGTCGTAGTTAGCCCAAATGATGTAGTCGGTCTGCCACAGGCGCTCCTGATGCGTAGCGTCGTCCTCGCCGGTAAACCACTTGTCATTGAACTTGGACGGGAAGAACGGCTGATGGTCGCCCCAGAACACCACGACCACCTTGCGGTCGAGCTTGCTCAAGGCGTTGAGGAAGTAGCGCAGCGCCTGATCGGACTGCTCGATGCACGAGACATACTCGTCGACATCGGAGAGCGTGCCGTCCTCGACGGTCTTGGCGTCCAGGTCGGTCGTGTCGATGTTCAGGTGCATCTGCTTGTCGACCGGCAGCAGGCCCGTGTCGTAGCCCGAGTGGTTCTGCATGGTCACGTCGAAGATGAACTGCGGATCGGCGTTCTGGTCGAGCAGCTCAAGAATCTTGTCGTAGGTAGCTTGGTCGGTCACCATGCCGCGCAGGGTATCGGCGCCCTGGAAGTCGTTGATGGACAGGAACTGGTCAAAGCCAAAGTCCTTGTAGACGTTCTCGCGGTTCCAGTTGGTCGCGTGGTTGGGGTGCATGGCCGTGGTGGAATATCCGAGCGACTTGAACTGCTCTGCTAGGTTCCCAGTCGTTTCCATGTTGTAGATGGTGTAGGGGTACACGCCCGAGCCCAGGTTGGCCATGGAGTTGCCGGTCATAAATTCAAACTCGGTATTGGCGGTACCGCCGCCGTAGGCGCTCACATAGAGCTTGCCGCGGCTGAGGCAGTTGGACAGGCTCTTAAAGTACTGCGGGCCCTCGTAGCCGGCGCGCATGTTCTGGTAGATTGACAGATCCGAGAAGGTCTCGTTCATGATGGCGATGACCGTGGGCTTCTCGCTGTCGAACTGCTCCTGGGCGGCGGCGCGCTCGTCGCTCTTGGCCGCGTCGGACTTGTCGTAGGCCTTGGCGTACTTTTTGAGCGTGGCCTTGGCATCGTCGACGGAGTAGTCGGCGGGTTTGGGCGGCTTGATGGACTGTGCCGCACTAATAAAGGCGGGCAGGTAGCCCTCGCGCCAGTAGCTCTCGAGCGGGCGCCAGGTGTAGACGGTGATGCCGAGGGTGTTGTAGTAGTCGATGAGCGTGACATGCGCGGTCACGCCGCCCAGGCACAGCACCGCCACGAGCAGGTTGGTGAGCAGCATGCGCTTGGCGTTGGCGGCACCCTTCTGACGGTGCGGTGCCACCAGGCCGGCGTACTCGCACAGCAGCATGGCGATGGCGGTAAAGCCCATGGACAGCACGCAGAACAGCGAGATCGAGAAGGTGTAGCCGTTGCCGGCGACTGCGGCGGCAGTGGAGATGGCCGAAAGGTCGCCCGGCTGGATGGGCATGGATTTAAACGTGATGACGAAGAACTCGGCAATGCCCAGGACAAAGAGGGCAAAGGCCAAGACGGCGGGAGCTGCGCCGTGGCGCTGGAATAGGAAGAACAAGCCGGTCATGAGCACGGTGATGATGGCCCACTCGAGCAGGATGCACAGGGGGTAGACCCAGGTAAAGTCGTGGTTGGACGAGACCTCCATGCCCAGCAGCGCAAAGACGCCGGCGAGCAGCAGGCACAGGACGGCGGCGACGAGCGGTTTGCCCACAAAGGCGCCGCGCAGGCGGGCGAGCTTGCCAGTGGGGGCGGGAGCGTCGGCCGAGGCGAACGCAAAGACGCGCGGTGCGATGCGGTCGCGGGCGATGCTGGCCCAAGCGCATCCGGTGAGAATGGCGTTGGTCAGGATGAGCATCACAAAGGCGAGCGGCTCGTTTTGAGCGACGAGGCCAATGGCGCCCCAAATGGTCAAAAAGAGCTGGAACAGGCCGAAGGCGACGCTCCACCCAAGAGCGCTTTTGGCAACGGTGCCCGACTTTGCGCAAATGGCCTTGGCCTCGCGCAAGACAAGGTAGACGGTCGCCGCAAGACCGACGAGCGAGATGGCGGCAGCGAACATGCTGAGACTCCTCACAAACTAAAACCTACGAAAGCGGGGATTTACCCGATTGTTACCAAGATATGCGCAGCAATTGGTGGCTGCGCACAACAACCAGCCATATTAACGCGCGCGTGTGGCGGTGTGGCGCAATGTAGTGGCGACCTGCGCGATAATGGACGGGAATTACACGGAAACGTAATGGCTTCTTAAAGAAATGGCAGGGATGGGGCAATGGGCGAGCAGGTTTGTGCGGCGGCTTTGGATACGAACGGCTATTCGGTCGAGACCACGGGCAACGCGGTATTGGACACGCTGGAACACCGTTCTTCCACGCGTGCCTTTGCGCGCGATGACGACGGCCGTCCCGTGGCGGTGACCGACGAGCAGCGGGCGGCGATTCTGCATGCGGCGAGCCGTGCGCCGTCGGCAGGCGCCATGATGATGTACTCCATCGTGAGCATTCGCGAGCAGGCTACGCTCGATCGCTTGGCCGATCTGTGCGACCACCAGCCGATGATCGCCAAGGCGCCCTGGGCATTAATATTTGTAGTCGACTATGCCAAGTGGATCGATCTGTTTGAGCATGTGGGTTGCTTTGAGCCCGAGTTTGTAGAGCGCACGGGCAAGTCGCCCCGTCGTGCTCCGGGCCTGGGCGACTTTGCCATCGCGGCGCAGGATGCCGTGATCGCTGCTCAAAACGCCGTGGTTGCCGCCGAGGCCCTGGGGCTGGGGAGCTGCTATATCGGAGATATCGTCGAGAACGCCGAGGAGGTTGCCGCACTGCTGGATTTGCCTGCCCATACCATGCCGCTGTCGATGCTCATCATCGGCACACCCCGCAAGGAGCGCCCGGCAATCGCGCATCCCGTGGTGAACCTGGTGCACGAGGAGCACTACCGCCGCGCCGACGCCGCGACGATGGACACGCAGGTGGCCGAGATGGACGCGATGTTTCGCCCGCATGCCCGCGAGGTGGGTGAGCGCGTCGTCGACATCTACACCCGTAAGCACACGAGTCCCTTTATGGCCGAGATGAGCCGCTCCATGGAGTGGTGGTTCAAAAACTGGCTCGGAAAATGACGAATGTGACAAAGGGGGGGTGTCCCTTTGTCACATTCCATATCGCCGCGGTGGCCTAAAGGCCGCATAAATGTTTATCTAGCTGGGAAAACGGTGCCATTAAAATATGGGCTGATTACATATAATCCCGTCGAACGTTAAAATTGGGAGGAAACCGGCTTATGGAACAAAAGGCAAAGGAAGTAGCCTCGCACGCTGCGATTCCTGTGAGCATCTCGGCGATGCTCGTCACGCTGGGCGTGGTGTATGGCGATATCGGCACCAGCCCCATGTATGTAACCAAGGCGCTCGTTGCCGGCAACGGCGGCATCGGAAGCGTCACGCAGGAGTTCGTGCTCGGCGCGCTCTCCCTTGTCGTGTGGACGGTCACGCTGCTGACGACCGTCAAGTACGTGCTGATCTCGCTGCGCGCCGACAACCACGGCGAGGGCGGCATCTTTGCCCTGTACAGCCTGGTCAAGCGCTGCGGCAAGTGGCTCATCATCCCCGCCATGCTGGGCGGCGCGGCGCTCCTCGCCGACGGCATCCTGACGCCTGCCGTTACCGTCACCACGGCCATCGAGGGCCTGCGCACCATCCCGGCGGTCCATGCCGTGCTCGGTGACGACCAGGGTCGTGTCGTCGCCATCACGCTTGCCATCATCATCGCGCTCTTCTTGGTGCAGCGCATCGGCACGGCCAAGATCGGTCACGCCTTCGGCCCCATCATGACGCTGTGGTTTTTGTTCCTGGGCGGCACGGGCCTGTTCTTTGTCTGCCAGTATCCCGCGGTGCTGCTGTGCCTCAACCCGTTGCGTGGCATCGCTTTTCTGCTGAGCCCCAACAACCACGCGGGCATCATGATTCTGGGCAGCTGCTTCCTTGCCACCACCGGTGCCGAGGCGCTCTACTCCGACATGGGCCATGTGGGCCGCGGCAACATCTACGCCACCTGGCCGTTCGTTAAGTGCTGCCTGCTGCTGTCCTACATGGGCCAGGGCGCGTGGCTTATCAACAACGCCGGCAACCCGGAGCTCATGGGTATCGCCGACCTCAACCCCTTCTACCAGATGCTTGCCCCGGGTCTGCGCCCCTTTGCCGTCGGCCTTTCCACCGTCGCGGCCATCATCGCCTCGCAGGCGCTCATCACTGGCGCATTCTCGCTGGTGTCCGAGGCCAGCCGCCTGGACCTCATGCCGCATATGCAGGTCTTCTATCCTGCCGAGACCAAGGGCCAGCTCTACATCCCCATGGTCAACAACGTCATGCTCGTGGGCTGCGTCGTCGTGGTGCTGCTGTTCCAGAACTCGGCGCACATGGAGGCCGCGTACGGCCTGGCCATTACCCTGACCATGATGTGCACGACAATGCTGCTCTTCTTCTATCTGCACGTGGAGCGCAATCTCAAGGTCGCGCCGTGGATCTTTGCCGCCTTCTTCCTTATGCTCGAGGGCTTCTTCTTTGTGAGCTCGCTCACCAAGTTCTTCCACGGCGGCTATTTCACCATCCTTATGGCCGCGCTCATCATGGGCATCATGGTGTGCTGGTACAACGGTACGGCGGTCGAGCAACGTCAGTTTACGCTGCTGCCGCTGCGCAGCTATCTGCCGCAGCTCAAACGCCTGCGCGACGACGATCGCTACGAGCTCATGAGCGACAACATCGTGTACCTGACCAAGGACACCAACACCGACTATATCGACCGCGATATCGTCTACTCGATTTTGGATAAGCACCCCAAGCGCGCTCGCGCCTGGTGGTTCGTGAATGTCGAGACCATGGAGGAGCCGCATACCTTTGCCTACTCGGTCGAGACGTTCGGCACCGACTACGTGTTCCGCGTGCATCTGTACCTGGGCTATAAGATCAACCAGCGCGTCAATGCTTACCTGCGCCAGGTTGTTCAGGACCTGGCTGCCAGCGGCGAGCTGCCGGCGCAGACGCATGACTACTCGGTCTACAAGGACCCGGGCAACATCGGTACGTTTAAGTTCGTCATGATCCGCAAGCTGCTGGCGCCCGAAAGCGACGTGGAGCCCAGCGAGCGTACGGCCATCACGCTCAAGTACATCATCCGCCGCGCCGCCGGCACGCCTGCGCGCTGGTACGGCCTGGAGAACTCCAACGTGAGCTTTGAGTACGTGCCGCTGTTCACCAAGTTTAAGGCCGTGAGCAAGATGCAGCGCCTGGCTCCCGACGAGCGTCCGTAGTCGACGTCTGCTGTTTGTCTAGCGACCGCAGGCTGCAAAGGCTATACACTTGAAACCACCACAAGGAGGCCACCACCGCAAAGGTGCCAGTCCCCTTTGTGGTGGTTTTTGTTTTTGAGAGAGGGGCGGGGCGCTGATGGACGTCCGTGCGGACGGCGATATTGCCGAGAACTTTTGGTGGCGGCGTACAACGCTGACGCGTCGCAGTCCTCTGTATGACGCCTGCGTATCGGCGGGGCTGCTGGCCGCGGCGACGATTGTGGGCGCGCTGCTCGACCATCCGGGGCTCGCGCCGAGCATCATGATCGTCTATGTGTTTGCCGTGCAGCTGTGCGCTTTCTTTACCTGGAGCCGCCTGTACTGCCTGCTGAGCTCGGCTGCCGCCGTGGCGCTCTACAACTTCTTGTTTGTCGACCCGCGCTACGCGCTGTCGTTTATCGACCGCGTCTATCCCGGCATGTTCTTTATCATGTTTGCGGTCTCGCTCGTATCGAGCTCGATCGCGCTGGCCCTGCGCCGCGCCTTGGCGCAGGCCGCCGCCAGCGACCGTCGCACGCAGATGGTGCTCGAGACCAACCGCATGCTGCAGCGGTGTGGCGATCAGCAACAGATTGTGCACGCTATGGCAACGCAGCTGGCGCGTCTTTCGGACTGTCCGGTCGTGTGGTATAGCGCCGATGCCGATAACGATGACCTGCTGCCGCGCACGACGTACACGGCCGTGGGCGATGCCGCGCCGGTACACCAGCTGGCGCCGCAGATGCCGCCGCGGCTCTCGGCGTCCGCCTATGTGGGAACGCCGCTCGATGCCACCTATGGCGCCTCGGCGTTCTACGGCATATACCTGACCGTGCGCTCGGGCGACACCATGGTGCGCGCGGGCGATCCCGCCTCGGTGGTGGGGGTGTTCGCCATTGTCGCCGAGCCCGATGCGCTGACGCCCGAGGAGCGGACGCTTGCCGATGCCATCGTGAGCGAAGGCGAGCTGGCGCTCGATCGCGCCCGCGCCATGGAGGCCCGCGAGGAAGCGGCGGTGCTTGCTAAAAACGAGCAGCTGCGCGCCAACTTGCTGCGCTCCATCTCGCACGACCTGCGTACGCCGCTCACCAGTATTTCGGGTAATGCCGACGTGTTGCTCGACCAGGGCTCGACCGGCACGGCCGTGCTCGACGACCAGACACGCCGCGGCATGCTCCTATCCATTCGCTCGGACGCGCAATGGCTCAACGCCACTGTCGAGAATCTGCTCGCCATCACCAAGCTCGAGGGTGGCGGTATGCGCCTGTCGACCACGCTCGAGCTCATGGACGATATCGTCGAGGAGGCGCTGCGCCACGTAAGTCCGGCCGTGCGCGAGCACGACCTTAAGGTGGTGGCGTGCGATGAGCCGGCGCTCGTCAACGTCGATGCACGCCTGATGGTGCAGCTGGTGGTCAATCTGGTGAACAACGCCATCACCTATACGCCGGCGGGCTCGCATATCATGATTTCGATTAGCGTCGACGATGGGCGCGTGGCGTGCTCGGTGGCCGATGATGGTCCGGGCATCGCACCCGAGGATCGCGAGCGGATCTTCGAGTCGTTCTATACCGCCAACCATGGTCTGGCCGACAGCCACCGCAGCGTTGGCCTGGGTCTTTCGCTCTGCCGTTCCATTGCGTTGGCACATGGCGGTAGCATAGAGGTTGCCGCGGCGGACCCGCACGGTTCGGTCTTTACGATTGAACTTCCCGCCGCCGACGTTTCGTTTGATAAGGAGTAGCGCTGTGCCGAACTCTGCCGTAAAACCGCTCATCTTGGTCGTTGAGGACGACCCCGCCGTTCGCAATCTTATTGTTGCCGCGCTCGAGACGCACGGCTTGCGCCATATGGCTGTGGAGACCGCCCATGCCGCCATCGCCGCCGCCTCATCGCAGGCGCCGAGCGTTGTGCTGCTCGATCTGGGCCTGCCCGATATGGACGGCGTCAAGGTGGTGGAGTCGGTGCGCGCATGGTCGGGCATGCCGATTATCGTGGTCTCGGCGCGCAGCGAGGATGCGGACAAAATCCGCGCGCTCGATGCCGGCGCCGACGACTATCTGACCAAGCCGTTTTCGGTCGAGGAACTGCTCGCGCGCATTCGCACGACGCTCAGGCGCCTTTCGTATGCGCAGACGGGCGGCGTTGTCTCCGAGGGCTCGTTCGATACCGGTGAGCTGCATATCGATTTTGATGCCGGCATCGCCACGATGGATGGCGAGGAACTGCATCTGACGCCGATCGAGTATAAGCTCTTGTGCTTGCTGGCGCACAACGCCGACAAGGTGCTCACGCACCAGTTTATCCTGCATGAGATCTGGGGCACGGCGACCAAGAGCGACCTGGCGAGCCTGCGTGTCTTTATGGGCACGTTGCGTAAGAAGATCGAGTCCGACCCCGCGCATCCGCGCTATATCCAGACGCACGTGGGTATTGGTTACCGATTGGTCATCCAGGGATAGGTCGGCATCCACCATCCCAATATGAGTTGCGGTGAAATACGGCCTAACTTTGCCTCATTCTAGGCAAAACAGTCCGTATTCCACCGCAACTTTGTTTACTTGTCCTTGGGCTTGCTGGCGTAGAACTTTTTCTTTTTAGGTTTGCCGGCGGGGGAGGGTTTGCCGGCAAAGTTGGACTTGCCGTTGCCGGCCTGCGCGTGCGCGGGCGCTGTTGCGCGAGGCTTACGGGCCTCGGGGTTGCGCAGCTCCTCGGTTCGCTCGGCAATCTCCTCAGCGCTAAAGCCGACTTCGGCCATGGCGTCCTCGATGGGCAGGCGGCGCACGATATAGCAATGGTGCACCTTCTGGTTGCGCGCGAAATCCTCGGGGATGGTCTGCGCCGTAATGTCCTCCAGCACGACGCCCGCTCGCGCGAGCTTGCGCGTCTCGGGGCGGAAGCCGCGCAGGTTGCAGCTAAAGATGGCGTGCCCGCCCTGTGCGAGCAGGCGCGATACGCCGGCCAAAAGCTCAACATGGTCGCGCTGGACATCCCAGGTACGGCGGCCCATCTTGGACGAGTTCGAGAACGTGGGCGGGTCGACAAAGATCAGGTCCCAGCGGTTGCGCGTCTGGCGCTGGTCGCGAATCCAGGCGAGCACGTCGTCGCGCACAAAATGATGCTGCGGGCCAACAAAGCCGTTCTGGCGCATGTTGCGCTCGGCCCAGTCCAGATAGGTGTTGGAAAGGTCGACCGTCACGGTCTCCTCGACGCCGCCATCGGCCGCGTAGCAGGTGGCAGTGCCGGTGTAGGCAAACAGGTTGAGGAAGCGGCGCGCCTGCTTGGCGTGCTCGCGCACCAGGTTGCGCGTGACGCGATGATCCAGGAAGATGCCCACATCCAAATAGTCGTCAAAGTTGACGGCAAAGGTGAGTCCGCCCTCTTCGATGAGCGGGAGGCGACGGCGCGCGATGTTGGCGCGCTCGCCCGGGCCGCCCTTGCCGGCGCCCTGCTTGCCGTACTGCGAGCCGCCGCGCGAACGCATGCGGGCCTTAGCGTGCACGTGCTCGGCCGGAACATCCAGGATGCGCGGCGCGATGGCCAAGATGTCGAGCATGCGGGCCTGGGCCAGCGCAGGATCGATGGTCTTGGGTGCGGCGTACTCGGCGATGACGAGCCAGCGACCCGGCGTCTGCGGGCAGCCCTCGTACAGATCGATGGCGGCGGAGTAATCGGGCAGGTCGGCATCATAGACGCGGTAGCAGCTCACGCCCTCGCGCTTGGCCCACTTGCGGCGCAGACGGGCATTCTTGCGCAGGCGGTTGGCGAACTGCTCGGACTCCGGGATGAGCACGGGCAGCGGCTTGCCATCGCCCAAGTCGAGCGTGGCGGCAGGTTCGGACATGGGGGTGTTGGCGGCTTCGTCTTCGGCGTCCGCGGTCTGCTCCTCGGCATCTGCGCTGGTCGCAGCTTCAAACGCCGCGGCAGCATGATCGAGCGAGGGCCAAACCTCAATAGTCGCCTCTTCGTTGTTGGGCATGACGGCGATGGAGCGCGCGGGCTCGGCATGGAGCGCACGGGCCATAAGGCCATCGCGGGTGAGTGCGGCGACCGGTGCCGAAGCGAGCTCGGGCGCGCGGCGCAGCTCGCCGACCAGCGTCATGGCGTCGTGCATGAGCGAAAGCGGGGTCTCGGTGGTGTCTGCGACCACGGCGGCACCGGCGACGGCGCCCGCATGGTCCAGCACGGTGGCGGGCTTGGCGGCACAAAAGTTGACAAAACGCTTGTAGCCGGCGCACTTGACCATGCGCTCGGCAGTCTTGCGGGCGGCGGGGTCGATGTCTACGGCCACGATGCGCGCCTGGCGCTCGCGCGCTGCCGCTTCGCGCTCGCGCGCCTCGGCAAGCAGCTGCTCCCACAGGGCGGCGTCGTGCAGCTGCCAGCCCTCAAAGCCCCGGCGCTCGCGTGTGGCGCCCGGGGCGCGGTCGGTCAGAATGTTCACGGCTTCCAGCAACAGGCCGCCGCCGGCGCACGAGGCATCGATTAGCGTGGGAAGGGCTTCATCCTCGTAATCATCGGCCGTCAGCTCGCGCTCGCACAGTGCGGTCCAGCCGACCTGCGCCAGCACCAGGGCGGCGTAGTCGGGGCGCAGCACGTGCGCGCCCTCGCCGGCGCGGGTCGCTGCGGGCGGCAGGCGTTTGAACAGCGGGTCGCCCGAAAGGTCCAGGCTTATGCTCGCGCGGCGCTGACGCAGCGAAAGCAGCAGGTGAACGTCGGGATCGGCGGCATTGACGTCGGCGCGGCGACCCGTGGCCTCGGCCAGGCGGTCACACAGCGCGTCCTTGGCGCGCAGAGCCGAGAAGCGCGTGTTGCGCAGCTGCTCGGTCACGCCGCGGGCGGTGATGGCGATGGTGGCGCCGGGGCGGACGATGTTCTCCCAGGCGATGTCGTAAACGCCGTCGTACAACTCATCGGCGTCCTGTGCCTCAAAGCGCCCAAGCACCACAAACACGCGGCTGGTCAGGCGCGACCACAGACAGGCGCGGTAGCCTTCTTCGAGCTCGCCCTCAAACGTAGCGCGGCCCTTCAGGCGGCGGACATGCGAAAGCCCGAGCCGTTTAAGCTCGTCGGCGAGTGCGGACTCAAAGCCCTCGGGGCAGCTTGCGTAAAATTCCATGGGTGACCTCTCTGATTGCGTCGCTCCATTATATGATGGATGCTTCGTTTGCCATCGCCCCCGAAAGGAACCCATATGATTGATGCGTGCCCCTTGATTCCCATTTTCATTGCAACAGCCTCAGGACTCGGGGCCTCGCACAGGCTCCCGCCGCCTTACAGAACTGAAAGCTGGGCGTAGGGCAAATCCATGGCACGTGACCTGCGATTGCTCGGCCATAGATGGCGTAATCGAGGCTAAGGGAGGGCATCATGCGCAAGGGAAACGAGAGCTGGTTCTGGCACGCGAACGACATGGTGGTGGCGGGCGACATGAACCCCGTGGTCCGCGTCCTGTGGGCCGCGCTCATCGTAGGCATCGGCGTCGCGACGATGGCCACGCTCTGGATCGTCACGAGGTAGCGCGCCACGAACGGATGACGAGGCACGCGGCGCATGCCACGCTGGCGGAACCCTAGCCTCGCTGCTGGACAATCTGTTCGATGAGCTTCGCGACGGAGTCCTCGGCTGCGTTCCCGATCAGGTGATGGGCCGCGGCCTTCGCCTCTGGCATCGCGCCCGCGACTGCGTAGGAGTTCGGCACCTTATCGAGGAGCGTCACGTCGTTTTCCGAGTCTCCGATAAAAGCGACCTCGTCCAGCGTGACCCCAAGGCTGCCGAGAAGCGCGTCGAGTCCGTTTACCTTGCTCCAGCCAGCCGGAACAACATCGAGGAAGAATGGGACGGGCGAGGGGAAATCAAGTTCTGGGCAGGCTTCCTTGCATCGACTCCGAACGACTTCCGTCGGGGCGGAGCTGACATTGACGAAGATGCCGGCGGTTATGACGTCACGGTTCGTGGGCACGTCTCCGAGCGCCATGTCTCTTCCGGAGTCCTTAACGACTTCCAAGGCGAATTCGTCGCCAGGCTCGACGGCGCAGAGGAACTGCTCGCAGCGCTTGCCTGTCTCATCGACATCGGCGACTAGCCAGAGTGACGTCCCCGCGTAGGGGCGTACAGCGCTATCGAGCTTGACGAGGGCCTCCGTCGAGAGCGTCTTTTTGAACACGAGTTCGCCGCTGGAGAAGACCTTCTTTCCGTTGGCCATGATGCCGGTCGAGAAACAGCGCGCGTCGCCGTCAAAGGCATCGGCCAGGTCGGCGTAGTCGCGCCCGCTTGCGGGGCCGAACGCGATGCCCGCATCGAGCGCCGAAAGAATCGCGCTGTGCGTGCGCTCCGATACGACCCTTGAGCCAAACGGCAACAGGGTCCCATCCATGTCTGCGAGGATGAGCTTTATCAAGGGGTCCTCCCGTTTCGGTCTGGGCATCGGTGCGTCGGCGTGCGTCGTCCTAGCTGTATTGCTTGTCTCCCATGAGATTCTTCGAGATGATCCTGTTAAACTCTACCGGGTCATCCCAGCAAGAGGTCAGGAAGAGGAACAGCAGCTCGATGACGAAGTTGATCGAGCTGTGCGAGAAGGCGATCTCGGTTCCGGTGATGGCCTGATCTCGCGAGATGGCTCGGATGATATGCGTGGCACGCTTCGCGAGCGGCGTATCCGGGTTGTCTGTGATCATGATGATGGGGGTGTTCGAATCCTCGGCAGAGTCGAATATGTTGACGAGGCGCTTCGAGTATCCGGACGTCGAAATGACGAGCAGAACGTCATTCTCCTTGAGGCTGGTTGCGACGGAGACCATGGCTTCGGTGGTACTGGGGCAAAACGCTCTGACTCCAACCTGCGAGAGCTTGAACGCCGCGTTTACGCCCATGTTAATCGAGTTGCCGACGCCCGCGATCAGGACGAGGTTGGCGTTGTGGAGCAGATTGACGACTGCCGAAAAGTCATCGGAGTCAATGAGCGAGGCGGTTTGGGAGAGCTCCTTGACCTTGTGAGACAGGACGTACTTGATGGAGCCCTCGACGTCGTCCAGAGTAATCCTGCCGTCCGTGGCCTTTTCTTCGCCGGATGCCCTGCTGATGGATATGCCGAGCGCCAGACGCATGTCCGAATAGGTTCGGTAGTCAAGCGTCCTTGCGAATCTCGAAACAGACGCCGGTGACGTACCGGTTTCTGCGGCGAGTTCGCGGACGGTCATCGTTGCGACATCCGACGGGTGGTCGAGCACATACGTTGCGATTGCCTTCTCCGAGGGGGATAGGCTGCTCATGACCGCGCAGATGTGGCTGAGCACATCCCCTGTCTTATCCATGGTTACTCCTTGGTCCTAGCTTGCTTTGTATCTTAGGTCAAGAGAGGTGAAAATTAAGCAAAATGTTTCATCAGCGGTGAAATAGCGTTTCACCGCTGATTTCCTACCGTTCGCGGTAAATCGGTACTTCCTCGGCGCAATCTCAGCTTGAGCTGCTATCTTATGAGTCGTGAAACAACGGCACGAAAACGATGAAACAACAGAACATTGTTTCAACGCCTCGCAACTCCGTTTCACGCTAGATGGTGGATCACTTCGAAGCCCAGACAGGCACCCGGCGAGCAAGAAGGGAGAAGCACGATGCACAACGCCAGGACAAACGCAAGCATGACTTCGCTGTTCTTCGCGAACGTACTCTACTGGGTCTGCGCGGGCGTGTACTCGCCGTTTCTCTCCGCTCACTACACGAGCCTCGGCCTCAGCGCGGCCCAGACCGGCATCCTCCTCGCGGCGACCCCGGTGTGTGCGCTCGCCATCCAGCCGCTCTGGTCGACGATCGCCGACAAGCTCGGGCGCCGCCGCGCGGTCATCGTGGCCCTCTGCCTTGCGGCGGCGGTACTCGCTCCGCTGTATTACCTGGCGTCGACGTTCGTCCCGGTCCTTCTCGTAACCTTTGCATTCTCGGCGTTTTTCTCGGGGCTCCTGCCCCTGAGCGACTCCCTCGTCATCGAGCTCGCGGATCGCTCTGGCCTGGACTTTTCTCGCATTCGCATGGGTGGCACCATCGGCTACGCCATCGTCGTCCTGATCGTCGGCTGGCTGCTTGACGTGGCTCCTCAAATCCAGTTCGCGGTGGTCTCCGCCGCGCTGGTGACCTTCGCGGCTCACATGTGGCGCCTCCCCGAGGCGGGAGTTCGCGCCAATGCTGCGGACGATCCCAAGGTCTCCCACGGAAAGGGCCTCCTCTCGCTGTTCACCAGCAACGAGATCGCATTCGTCTTGGTCTTCGCCTTCATCAGCTCGGCCGCGATTGGCTTCATCGGGGCGTTCTTGGGCCGCTACGCGGTCGAGCTTGGCGAGGGTCAGAACCTCGTGGGCGTCCTGAGCGCGGTCTCCGCTGCGAGCGAGATCCCCATCCTGCTCGTCTCCTCCAAGCTGGTCAGGCGCTTCGGCGAGATGAACCTCCTGATCTTTTCCTGCTTCATGGCGGCTCTCAGGCTCGTGCTCGTGGGCACCGGCATCGTCCCGGTCATGATCTGCGGACAGCTGCTGCAGAGCGTGAGTTACATGACCGTTTACTACTCCTGCGTTACCTACATTGCCAACCACACCTACGAGGATTGTCGCGCTCGAGGTCAGAGCGCCTTCGCGATGGTCCAGAGCGGTCTGTCCGTCGTGGTTGCGAACTTGTTTGGCGGTTGGGCGTGCGACGCGCTCGGCACGCACGCGGGTTTCCTGGCCTTCGCCCTCGTTTCAACGATTGCTGCGGTCGTTGCTCTTGTGACGTACGTGCTGTGGCGTAGAAGCGCGGCGCCACAGCCTGAGGAGGCGGCCGCATAGGCTCCACCGCGCTTCGCAAGCGCCTGCCTGCCTCGCGCTTCGCTTCGTGTTCAACCAGCTGACGAGCTGAGAACTGTCCGATCCAATGATTATCCAGGTGAAAGGAAGATAAAGATGTCTCTCATCAAGGTCAACGAGCTTCTTCAACATGCGACCGAGCACCACTATGGCGTGTCCGCGATCAACGTCATCAACACGGAGACCATCCGTTATGCGATCCAGGCCGCCGAGGATGAGCACATGCCCATCATCATCCAGTATTGGCCCGGCTTCGAGGACCACTGCGCCCTCGACATCATCGCCTTCGCCGCCCGCTATTACGCCGAGCGCGCGAGTGTGCCCGTCGCCGTCCACCAGGATCACTCCGCTGGTTACGAGATCGCCGTCAAGGGCGTCAAGGCCGGCTTCCCCTCCGTCATGGTCGACGGTTCCTCACTTCCCTATGAGGAGAACTTCCAGCTCACGAAGGACGTCGTCCAGGTCGCCAAGATCTTCGACGTCGACATCGAGGCCGAGCTCGGCCATGTCGGTAACGGCTCCGACGCCAACGATTTCGTGAACAGCGACCACTACACCGACCCGAACCTCGCCGAGGAGTTCGTCGAGGGCACCGGTTGCGGCTCGCTCGCCATCGCCGTCGGCAATGCCCACGGCCCCTACGTCAAGGTCCCGAACCTCGACATGGAGCGCATCAAGGCCTGCAGGGAGGCCGTCAGCGTTCCCCTTGTCATGCACGGATGTTCCGACATCCCCGACGAGCAGCTCCAGGAGGCCGTGAACCTCGGCATGAGTAAGTTCAACATCGCCACGGAGTACTTCCGTTCCATGTACCGCGCCTTCGAGAAGGACATCAACTCCGGTAAGAACGACGGCAACGGCGTTGGCCTCCTGATGGACGCCGCCCCCGACATGCGCGCGTTCGTCGCCAGTAAGATCCAGCTTCTGAACCCCAACCACTATTCGCTCTAGGAGAGACTCGATGAAGAAGGTTCTTGTCGCGTCGCACGGCCACCTCGCAAGCGGAATCAGGAGCTCGATCGAGATTCTGACCGGCATGGCGGACATGGTGGAGGCAGTTGACTGCTACGTGGACGATTCCGATTTCACCCCTCGCATCCAGGCCTTTATTGACTCGGTGGGCCCTGAGGACGAGGCCGTCATCTTCACCGACATCTACGGTGGCTCCGTCTTCCAGAAAGTCGTCCTCATGGAGCCGGAGAAGCGCGGAATCGTCCACGTCACCGGTATGAACCTCGGCCTCGTGATCGAGACGCTCCTCGGCGCCGAGCCGGTCACGGCAGATTCGATCAAGCAGAGCGTCAAGCTGGCGAGGGCGACGATGCAGGTCGTCGAGCCTCCGAGCAAGGCCGCGGACAACGAGGAGTCCGAGGGAGACTTCTTTGATTAGAGAGTACTAACAAGCAGGGAGAGAGGAAACAATGATTGTACAGGTTCGAGTCGATGACCGTCTGATTCACGGACAGGTCGCCCTGGTGTGGACCAAGGAGCTCAACACCACCAGGATCATCGTCGCCAACAAGCACGCCGTGGAGAGCGATGCCCTTCGCATGACGCTTTCCATGGGTACGCCGGCGGGCCAGAAGCTCCTCGTCAAGGATGTTCCGGATGCCTGTCGCATCGCGAACGATCCGCGTGCGGACTCCATGCGCATCTTCGCGCTCACCAACTGCGTGCGTGACGTGCTTGAGCTCGTTAAGGGCGCACCGGGCAAGATCGAGGGCGTGAACGTTGCCAATGTCGGCCGCTTCGACAAGTCCGATCCGGATAGCAAGGTCGCCCTCAACTCCACGATCATGCTCAACCCGGATGAGCTCGAGGCCGCGAAGGAGCTTTGCGAGCAGGGTATTCCGGTTTTCCATCAGCTTATCCCATCCAATCCCAAGACTCCTCTCAAGAGTCTGATCGAGGCGGCGGGGAAATAAGGGGATTTGGCCAGGCGGCCAAATGAAATGAAAGAAAGGAAGTCAAATGATTGGGTTGGCATTAATGGCCTGGTTGACCGTGCTGATTTGCTACGGCGGCAACTGGGTTCTCGGTCAGTGCATGATCGAGCGTCCTCTCGTGGTGGGCCTCGTTGCGGGCCTCCTGATGGGCGACGTCAAGACCGGTGTTATCATCGGTGCCTCTCTCGAGGCGATCTTCATGGGCGCGGTTAACATCGGTGGCGCTATCTCCGCCGAGCCCGTTACTGCGACCGCCCTCGCCGTCGCCTTCACCGTTGGCGCCGGCATCGACCAGGGTGCCGCTATCACGCTGGCCGTTCCCGTGGGTGTCGTCACCGCGTTCCTCTCGATCTTCATGAACAACGTGTTCCTTGCGTTCTTCGCCGCCACCTTTGACAAGATGGCCGCCGAGGGCAACGAGAAGGGCCTCGCGCTTCAGCACTTCGTTCTCTGGTTCGTTAAGTACGCTGCCTTTGGCCTCATCGCCTTCCTCGGCGTTTACCTCGGCGCTGAGCCCGTTGCCGCCATCGTTAACCAGATTCCGGCCAATGTCATGAACGGCCTCAACGCCGTGGGCGCCCTCCTGCCCGCCGTTGGTATGGCGCTCCTGCTCCAGATGCTGTGGAGCACCGAGCTTAGCATCTACTTCTTCCTGGGCTTCACGCTCTACCAGTACCTCGGTCTCCCGATGATCGCCATCGCGGTTCTCGGTGTCATCATCGCGGTGGCCTCCGCCCTCCGCGACAAGGAGATCTTAGATCTCACCAAGAAGGGCATAGCCGCCCAGGCCGTTTCCGGCGACTCTGCAACCAGCGACGAGGAGGATTTCTTCGCATGAGCAACCTGACCAAGAATGTGAGCCCTGAAGACAAGAAGATGCTCAACAGCATTTTCCTGCGCTCCTTCTCCGTGTTCGCCTCCTGCGCCGGCGGTTCCGTCAAGGCTGGCGCCGACGGCTGGCTGTACTCCGTCCAGCCCGCGCTTAACCGCTACTACGCCGATGACCCCGAGGCCCGTGCCGACGCCATGAAGCGTCACACGACTTGGTACAACATTACCCAGAACGTCGGCACGTTCGCCATGGGCCTCGTCGCCTCCATGGAGAGGGAGAACTCGCGGCACGAAGACTTCGACACCGAGTCCATCGACGGTATCAAGGTCTCCCTGATGGGCCCGATGTCCGGCATCGGCGACGCAATCTTCTGGGGCGTCTTGCGTGTTATCGCCGCCGGCATCGGAATCAACCTCGCCATGAGCGGCTCGCCCCTCGGCGCGATCATGTTCCTGCTGATCTACAACATCCCGTCGATCCTCTGCCGATACTTCATGACCTACCTCGGCTTCAGCATGGGCACCAACTTCATCTCCGAGATGTACGAGGGTGGCCTCATGAAGCTCATCACCAAGGCGACCTCCACGATCGGCCTCGTGATGATCGGCGCCATGACTGCGGCGAACGTCCAATTCAACACGATCCTGTCCATTCCGGTTCAAGACTCCGACCCCGTCATGATCCAGACCTACCTCGACTCGATCTTCAAGGGCATCGTGCCCCTGGGACTTACTCTCGTCGTCCTCTGGCTCCTGCGCAAGAAGAACGTGAACGTCAACATCATCCTGGTCGGCATCATGGTTCTGGCGCTCGTCCTCGGCCTCGTGGGCATCGTATAAGGCGGTTTCCGGATCATTCGAAGCCTGTTCAAGGCAATTCCTGGCGGCACGCGATCGAGGACATTCGACGCGTGCCGCCCCATTAGAAGGAGAGAATATGCGCTACACGCACCTCAAGAACTCCGACGTTGACGTCTCCCAGCTCGCCGTGGGCACCTGGGCGATCGGCGGCGACTCCTTTGGTGAGAACGATGACGCCGCCAGCATGTCCGCCATCCGCACCATGCTCGATCACGGCGTCAACCTCATTGACACCGCGCCGTGCTATGGCAACGGCACGTCCGAGAAGGTCGTCGGCAACGCGCTCAGGGGCATCGACCGAGAGAGCTACCTGCTCTCGACTAAGGTTGGCCTGATCACCAGCGCCGCCGGCTATGACCGCGACTCCTCGTTCAAGAACATCATGAGGGAGGTCGAGAGCTCGCTGCGCAACCTCCGCACCGACTACATCGATTTCTACTTCGTGCACTGGCCCGACGCTAAGACCCCGTTCTCCGAGACGATGTGCGCCCTCCAGCTCCTCAAGGAGCAGGGCAAGATTCGCCACATCGGCGTCTCCAACTTCACGACCGAGATGATCGAGGAGTGCGAGAAGGTCGCTCAGATTGATGTCCAGCAGCCGCCCTACTCTATGGTTGACCGCTCCTCCGAGGACCTCATCAAGTGGGGCTACGAGCGTGGCATCGACTCCTTCACCTATGGCTCCCTTGGCGCAGGCATCCTGTCGGGCAAGTTCCGCGCGCTGCCGAAGTTCGAGGAGGGCGACGTCCGCGCCGGCTTCTACGACTACTTCCAGGAGCCCAAGTTCTCTCGCGTCCAGGAGCTGCTCAAGGTCATGGACGAGATAGCCGAGGCTCACGACAAACCCGTGGCACAGGTCGCCGTGAACTGGAGCACCCAGAAGGAGTACGTTGGCACCGCGCTCGTTGGCGTGCGCACGGACGCCCACGCGGTTCAGAACTGCGAGACGTTCGAGTGGGAGCTTTCCGCCGATGAGATGGCCAAGCTTGATGCCAAGCTTGACGAGCTGAAGATCGGCTAGCCATGGGCGCCGAGGAGAGAAAGTACCCCACTTCCGAGCTTGAAGTCCTTGAGCGTGGAGCTAGGGAGGTCGTCGAGCCTAATGGGCTGAAGCTCCTACTGAAGCCCGTGCCGGGAGATGAGCGCGAGCACGTGCTCGATCCGCGCGTCTATGCGCGCGCCCACGCGAAGCTCGCTGCTGGTCCGGCGCCGGCGGGGCCGGTGGACGTGATCGCGTGGCGCTCCGCGCCCAACAAGGAGACCCATGTCGTGAGGGGCGCGGGTGTTGCCAAGAAGACCGTCGTCATGAATTTTGGCGACAGGGGCATTCCCCTGCACGTCTTCACGCCCGAGAGCCACGAGAGCGGTTCTGCCGCGCTCGTGTTCATCCATGGCGGCGGCTTTATGGTTGGCAACATCGGCCAGTACGAGAACTGCCTGCGCGACATCGCGGAGCGAACGGGTTGTGTTGCGGTCTACCCCGAGTACCGCCTGTCTCCCGAAACGATGTTTCCCGGTGGCGTCGAGGACTGCGTGAAGACGCTCGGCTGGCTTGTCGAGCATGCGGATGAGCTGGGTGTTGACGCGACGCGGATCGCCGTGGCTGGCGACTCCGCGGGCGGAAGCCTGACCAACGCCGTCGTCCTCGACGGGTCCCATGTGGACAGGATCAAGCTCGTGGCCGAGCTGTATCCGCTCGTCGACGGCGGCCCCGTTCCGGAGGAATGGTCCTATGACCTCTATGAGATTGTGAACGACCAGAGGATCGAGGCTTTGAGCAGGGTGGATCGCATTCGCAATGCCAATGATGACCTGCCGCTGATGTACACCAACGGCAATGCGGAGGAGATGCTCGACCCGAGGGTGTCTGCCCTGTTCGCGGAGGACGTGAGCGCGTTCCCCCGCACGGTCATCATCTCTTCCGAGTATGACTACCTGCGCTATCAGGATGAGCTGTTCGCGAAGAGGCTGCAGGATGCGGGCGTTGATGTCACCGCGATTCGCTATCGCGGCTGCGACCACGGCTTCTTCGAGATGTACGGCGTGATGCCTCAGGCTGAGGACGTCTGCCGCGTCATCTCCGAGGAGCTTGCGAAGATCTAGAGGTTCGTCGCGGTGGCCTCCTGGACGAGTGACGGTCCGGCGGGATGCTAGGTGCGTCCCGCCGGACCTTTGCGTTGGCGGGCACGTGTGGGGTTTGCCTCGGCGGTGCCGGATTGACTGGGAGACGCGTTTACCGCCGAGCTTCCAAGCGAGCCCAGCAAGCAAACCGCGAGCTGAGCCCCAAGGGCATCGACAAGGGCGTGGGCGTGGCGCGAGCGCTGGCGTATCTGGGCCGCGAGGGAAATGCGCGCACTTTTGGCTTCGGCGATTCGGGCAACGACCTGGGCATGCTCGCCGCCGTCGAGACGGCTGTTGCCATGGGCAACGCCATGCCCGAGGTCAAGGCGGTCGCCAACTACGTGACCGACGACGTCGCACACGACGGTACCGTTACCGCCATGCGCCACTTTGGGTTGATCTAATAAATGGCCGGGTCGCCTGCAGTGGGGGGGCGACCCGGCCATTTGAGCTATTTTTCAATATAGAGCTTGGGATGGCTGCGACTGCTCTCGATCGCCGCCGTCATGATGCCCTCGTCGTCTCCATCAACGATGATGCCATCGAGGTCATCGATCTGCGCGGACTGATAAAAACTGGTCTTGTTGAACTTTCCCTGGTCAACCATCATGTAGCCCTGGTTTGAGTTGGTTAGGTACAAATGCTTGATCATGGCCGAGAAGTCGTGCTCGACGGTAAAACCGTGGTCGGGGTGGAATCCGTCGGCACTGACAAACGCCTTATCGGCATGTAGTTTGCTCATGCAGTCGAGCGTTAGTGCGCCCGCGAGATAGAGGTGGCCCTTACGCACGGAGCCGCCCAGCAGCACTACTGAAGCATTGGGGAGATTGAAGCTGGCGTAGTTCGCGATTGCAAGATCGCCGGTGATAATGGTGATCTCACGCTTGTCCATGAGGGCCTTAGCGAAGTAAAAGCCTGTGGTGCCGATATCAATTACCAGAACATCGCCATCATCAACAAGAGTTGCTGCGGTTGCGGCGATGGCCTCCTTGGCCTCGACTTGGACATTGATGCGCTCCTCGGGATACGAGATTGCGTTGGAGCGAGAAAGCGACACCGCTCCGCCGCGTACGCGACGCAGCTTGCCTTCGGATTCCAGCGAGACGAGGTCGTGTCGCGCGGTGACTTCCGAAACCGAAAAACGGCGAACGATGTCGGATACCGAGATATTTGGCTTTTCGGCCAGCCAATTCATGATAAATCTCTGACGCTCGGCCGGTGAAAGGTCTGAAGTAGATGCCATATACCGCTCCTTTTGAACAAAAGGCAAAAGATGCGCCTTTCGTAATCGAAATATAACGTATCGATATGAAAAGAACAAGGCAAAATCGAATGAATCAAATGAACGGAATGACATGCCCCAAATTCATGTATAGCAGATAGTTCACACGTAGACGGGCTATAAAGAGTCTCATTCTGAAGGTGCCGCCCAAAAGAAGTACGTTTACACCCGATATTCGACCGTTCACGGAAAGTTGACAATTGAGCTTTCGATAGCTTTTGAAATGGTTTATAAAAGAAAACCGAAAAGCTTTTGAAACAAAGAAGAAGGCTTTCGATAGCAATAGTGCTAGATGAGAAAGGACCGAACATGGCGATTAAGGTGTTTGCCGACGGCGCTAACCTCGAAGGCATGCTTGACATGCATGACAATGGCAACGTTCAGGGCTTCACGACCAATCCTTCCCTTATGAAGGCCGGTGGCGTGACTGACTATCGCGCTTTTGCCAAGACGGTTCTTGAGCACATTACCGATGTGTCGGTTTCTTTTGAGGTGTTCGCCGACGACGAGGCTGGTATGGAAGCCGAGGCTCGCGAGATTGCAACCTGGGCAGACAACGTCTACGTTAAGATCCCGGCGCTCAACACCAAGGGCGAGTCCACTGCCGCGCTGGTCAAGCGCCTTTCTGCCGACGGCATCAAGGTGAATGTCACCACGATCTTCACGCCCGAGCAGGTCGACGAGTTTGTCGATGCCGTCTCTGCCGAGACCCCCTCTATTCTGTCCATCTTCGCCGGTCGCATTGCCGATACCGGCGTCGATCCGCTGCCCCTCATGGCGGAGTCCGTAAAGAAGGCTGCCGTTAAGCCTGCTGCCGAGGTTCTCTGGGCGTCTACGCGCGAGGTCCTCAATATCTTCCAGGCGGAGTCCGTTGGATGCCAGATCATTACGGTCCCCAATGCCCTTCTTGCCAAGCGCAAGAATTTCGGGAAAGATTTGCTTGAGTACTCGCTTGATACGGTCAAGGGCTTTGCCCGCGACATTCAGGCGCTTGGTTTTCATATCCTGCCCGAGGAGTAGGGGACGAGCATGCTGACCGATCTTCTTAAGCCCGAGCTTGTTGCCTGCCACGTCGAGGCCTCCGACTGGGAGGAAGCGATCAAGGCATGCGGTAAGTTGCTCGTAGACGCTGGCAAATGCGACCAGAGCTATGTTGACGCCATGATTTCATCGGTTCACAAATTCGGCCCCTATATGGTCTTGGAAGAGGGCATCGCCATGCCCCACGCTCAGGCAGATGGCAATGTGAGTGAAGCGGGGATCTGTATCGTCACGCTTGACCCTGCCATTGCGTTTGGACACGAGGATTTCGATCCGGTTCACGTGCTCGTGGGTATTTGCGCACCCGACCCCAAGGCTCATCTTGGCTGCTTGGCGGAGCTTTCGCAGATGTTCGAGGACGAGGACTGCGTTGCCAAGCTCAGCGCATGCGATACGCCCGAGCAGGTTTTGGAGACCATGCGTTCATTCTTTTAGGCCTTAATGGCACGGCGATGCGTCGCCGCTTTTGGATAGACGGAAAACCGTCACGTGTAGGAGAGGAAGGTTGCCATGCATATCATCACCGTATGCGGAAACGGCATCGGGTCCAGCCTGATGCTCGCTGGCAAAGTCGAGGAGCTTTGCGAGGAGGAGGGCATCAAGGCCGACGTTGAGTCTATGGACCTGAACGGTGCTTCTTCCGCAAATCCGGATCTGTTCATCACCGTTAAGGAACTCGCCCCCGAGCTCCACGGCAACGTCGTGATCGTTCGCAGCTATGTGAACAAGAAGAAGATCCGCGAAGACGCCCTCGAGGCAATCAAGGCGGCCGCCGCTAACGCCTAAAGCGGCACAAAAAAGGGCGGTTCCCTGTGGAAGAGGGAAACGCGCCCACGTTAGAGAGAAAGGAAGCGCAGATGCAAGCCATCCTTCCCATACTTGAGTTTATCCAATCGATTCTGACCAAGCCAGCGTGGATTATGGGTCTATTTGCCTTTGTGGGCCTTGTCGCGCTTAAGCGTCCTGCCCACAAGGTGATGACGGGCACCCTGAAGCCCATTCTTGGTTACATCATGCTGTCCGCCGGCGCCGCTGTTGTTCAGGAGAACCTTGCTCCGCTGGGTACCTTCATCGAGACCGGTTTCCACATCACCGGCGTCGTGCCCAACAACGAGGTCGTCGTTTCGATGGCTCAGAGCGTCCTCGGCGTTCAGACCATGATGATCCTGATTCTCGGCTATGTCGTGAACATTATCATTGCCCGCTTTACCAAGTTTAAGTACATCTTCCTGACGGGCCATCACAGCATGTTTATGGCCTGCCTGCTGTCTGCCGTTCTGCAGGCATCTGGCTTCCAGGATGTCCAGCTTGTCATCGTGGGCGGCATGTTCCTGGGCCTCGTGAGCGCTATGCTTCCCGCCGTTGGTCAGCGTTTCACCGAGAAGGTTACCGATGGCGATGAAATCGCCATGGGCCACTTCGGTTCACTCGCCTATTACATCTCCGCTGCAGTCGGTACGCTTTTTGCTAAGGACGCCGAGGAGAACAGCACCGAGAAGATCGAGGTTCCCGAGAAGTTCGCCTTCCTGCGCGACACTACCATCTCCACGGCTCTTACCATGGCCTTCTTCTACCTGGTTACCGCTTTCGCCGCTTACATCGCAGATCCTGCGGTCGTTACCAAGACCGCTGGCGGCGACAACGTGATTGTCTATGCCCTGACCTGTGCCCTGTCCTTTGCCGTTGGTGTCACCATCGTCTATAACGGCGTTCGTATGATCCTTGCCGACCTGGTCCCGGCTTTCCAGGGCATCTCCAACAAGCTGATCCCCGGTGCCATCCCCGCCGTCGACTGCGCCGTCTTCTTCCCCTATGCTCCCACCGCCGTCATCCTCGGCTTTGTCGCATCCTTCATCGGTGGCGTGGTCGGTATGTTCATCGTGGGCGCTACCCTGGGCATCTTCATCATCCCGGGCATGGTTCCCCACTTCTTCTGCGGTGCTACCGCAGGCATCTACGGCAATGCTACCGGCGGTCGCAAGGGCGCAGCTCTTGGCGCTTTCGTCAACGGCCTGCTCATCACCTTCGCCCCGGCCCTGCTCCTGCCCGTTCTTGACGTCTTTGGCTTCAAGAACACTACGTTCGGCGACTTCGATTTCTCCGTCATTGGTATTACGCTTGGCCGCGCTGCCGAGGCCTTCGGTACCACCGGTGTCTACGCGATTCTTGCTGTCCTTCTGATCGTCGCCTTCGTCCCCAACTTCATCCACACCAAGGGTGCTGTGATCAATCACGTTGAGGAAGAGTAATCCAGGCATACGTTAAGCCCTAATCGGGCGGAGCTCCGATAACCGGCTCCTACACGGAAGCGGTGACGTCTCAAATGAGGCGTCACCGCTTTTTGCTTTGGAGCGATTGTGAATATGAGCCGGCGAGGCGCTGCTTCTGTTCCGTGAACGGAATCAAACGCAATGAGCGGCAAAAACGTTTTGCCGCTGGGGCGTCGATATAAAAATGGTAAAACTGCAAAACCGTTCGCCGAGAAGATAAAAAAACCGCAGTTCACGCCCTGATAAACGTAGATAAAGTGTTTAGCAGTCAACGCCCGTATGCAAACGGAAGGAATCAGGCAGATGGCAATCAAGGTGTTCGCTGACGGTGCAAACCTCGAGGGCATGCTCGACATGTACGAGAACGGCAACGTTCAGGGTTTCACGACCAATCCGTCCCTTATGAAGAAGGGCGGCGTGACGGATTACCGCGCGTTTGCCAAGGAGGTCCTGGCCCACATCACCGATGTGTCCGTTTCGTTTGAGGTCTTTGCCGACGACGTCGAGACCATGGAGGCCGAGGCCCGCGAGATCGCTACCTGGGCCGAGAACGTCTACGTTAAGATCCCGTGCGTGACCACCAAAGGCGAGTCCACCGCCGAGTCGGTGCGTAAGCTTTCCGCCGACGGCATCAAGGTCAACGTCACCACCATCTTTACGCCTACGCAGGTCGATGAGATGGTCGAGGCCGTTGACACCGAGACGCCGTCCATCATTTCGCTCTTTGCCGGTCGCATCGCCGATACCGGCGTCGACCCCATTCCGTTTATGACGGAGTCGGTCAAGAAGGCCGCCGCCAAGCCCAACTGCGAGGTCCTGTGGGCGTCCACGCGCGAGCTCATCAACATTTACCAGGCGGAGGCCTGTGGCTGCCAGATCATCACGGTGCCCAACAGCATCCTGGCCAAGCGCAAGAACATCGGTCGTGACCCGTACGAGGTCTCGCTCGACACCGTGCGCGGCTTTGCCAAGGATATCGCCGCTTTGGGCTTCCATATCCTGCCGTAACGCGAACGCTGACTACGCCGCGGGCTGCTCGCCCCGGCTTTCCTTTCCCTATCGCTCACGCGCTTCGCGAGGGTCGCGCTAGGCAAAGAAAAGGCCGGGGCTGCCGACACGAACTTGCCGGCAAGTTAGCACTCGGCTTCCATATCCTGCCGTAGGCAAAGGTACCCCCGCCTGCGACGTGCAAAATTGAGAGTATTCAGCAAGGTAAAGGCTTTTACCAGTTAACCGAAGCATGGGACAGCCCCCGTTTTGGCTCTGACGACGCTAAAACGGGGGCTGTTTTTGACTTTATTGCCTCTGAGGGGCGTTTGGAGCGGCGGAAATTGCAGAATACTCGCGATTTTGCACATCGCGAGAGGGGGTACCTTTGCTTTGGCGGTTACTTCCCCTGCACCATAGTGAGCGAAATCTTTTTGCGATCGCGATCAACCTTCTCGACCCACACCTTGACCGTATCGCCGACGCGCACCACGTCGCTCGGGTGCTTGACAAAGCGGTTGGCCAGCTTGGAGATATGTACGAGGCCGTCCTGGTGCACGCCCACGTCGACGAAGGCGCCAAAGTCGACGACGTTGCGCACCGTGCCCTTGAGTTCCATGCCGGGCTCCAGGTCGTCGATGGAAAGCGCCGAGCGGCTAAAGACCACCTCGGGCGCGTCGTCGCGCGGATCGCGGCCGGGCTTCTTGAGCTCGTTGACGATGTCGATGAGCGTCAGGGTACCGCAGTTCAGGTCGCTTGCCAGCGCCGAGATGCTGCCCAAGCGGCGCTCGATATCGGGCACGCCGCCGCGGCTGAGCTCGCTTGCCGCAACGCCTGCGCGCTCCAGGACGGACGTGGCAACCTCGTAGCTCTCGGGGTGGACGCTTGTCGCGTCGAGCGGGTTCTTGCCGCCGCTGATGCGCAGGAAGCCCGCGGCGTTGAGATATGCCTTGGGTCCCAGCTTGGGGACCTTCTTGAGCTGACGGCGATCGGTAAAGGCGCCGTTTTCCTCGCGGTAGGCCACGATGTTTTTGGCCACGCTCGGCGTAATACCCGATACGTATCCCAGCAGACTTGCGCTCGCGGTGTTTACGTCGACGCCCACACGGTTGACGACGTCCTCCACCACATGGCCTAGGGTGCGCGAAAGCTCGGCCTGGTCAAGGTCGTGCTGGTACTGGCCCACGCCGATGGACTGAGGAGGTATCTTGACGAGCTCTGCCAACGGGTCTTGCAGGCGGCGGCCCAGGCTCATGGCGCCACGCACGGTGACGTCCAGGTCGGGATACTCCTGGCTGGCGAGCTCGGAGGCGGAGTACACCGATGCGCCGGCCTCGTTGACGATGGTGTAGCGAAGGTTGGAC
This sequence comes from Collinsella sp. AM42-18AC, assembly GCF_003467965.1. Lineage (NCBI taxonomy): Bacteria > Bacillati > Actinomycetota > Coriobacteriia > Coriobacteriales > Coriobacteriaceae > Collinsella > Collinsella sp. AM42-18AC. Next base: position 54,413 of record NZ_QSFY01000004.1, on the reverse strand, counting down.
GCCTGCTCGGCGATGAACTCCGAAACGACTTCCTCGGTCTCGCGGCTGGCGGTGCCGTTGCCGATGACGATGGTGTTGACGCTGTCCTTCTTGACGAGGCGGGCGAGCTCGCGCTTGGTGCCGGCGACGTCGTGGCGCGGCTTGGTGGGGTAGACCACGCCGTGGTCGAGCAGCTTGCCGGTCTCGTCCATGACGGCGACCTTGCAGCCGGTGCGGTAGCCCGGATCAAGCGCGAGCACGCGGGCGCCACGGACGGGGCGTGCCGAGAGCAGGCCCTCGAGATTCTTGGCAAAGACGTTGATAGCCTCGGTCTGCGCACGGACGGTGAGTTTGGCGCGGGCCTCGCGCTCCAGCGAGGGGGCCATGAGGCGCTTGTAGCCGTCGGCGATGGCGGCGTCAAAGACGGGCGCGAAGACGCCCTGGCGACGGGGCCAACGGCTGCCGAGGCGTGCCGTGGCGGCAACGCCGTCGACGTTCACGCGCACGCGGAGCTTGCCCTCGCGCTCACCGCGGTCGATAGCCAGCACACGGTGGTTGGGGATGCGGCGCAGCGGCTCATCATAGCTGTAGTACGGCTCGTAGGGGGTCTTCTCGGCGGGGTCGGTGGCCTCGACGATGATGTCGGCGGTGTTTTGCGTAAAGGCGCGCAGGTCGGCGACGTTCTCGGGGTCTTCGGCCACCGTCTCGGCCACGATGTCCGCCGCGCCGGCGAGCGCCTTTTCGGGCGTGTCGAAGCCGGCCTCCTCGTTGACGTAGGCCGCGGCGGCGTCGAGTGCGCTGCCCTTGGCCGAGGCCTGCATGATGATCATGTTGGCAAGCGGCTCCAGGCCTGCCTCGCGGGCCTTCTGCGCGCGGGTCATGCGCTTTTTGCGGTAGGGCTTGTAGAGGTCCTCGACACGCTGGAGCTGCGTGGCCTCGCGAATCTGCTGCTCGAGCTCGGGCGTGAGTTTGCCCTGGGCGTCGATGAGCAGAATGACGTCCTCTTTGCGCTGCTCAAGATTGCGCAGGTAGGACAGGCGCTCGTCGAGTGCGCGCAGGGCGACGTCGTCCATGCCGCCCGTGGCCTCCTTGCGGTAGCGCGAGATAAAGGGGATGGTGTTGCCCTCGTCGATGAGCTTGACGGCCGCCTCGATGTTAGCGGCCTTAAGGTTGAGCTCGCGGGCGAGCTGGGCGATAAGATCCATGGGACTCCTTGCGTTTAGGGTGCGTTTGCAGCACAGGGCTACCAAGGATACCACCCGCCACTCCACCCAAGTAGTCATTTTGGGACGGGGCTCTTTTAGCTACTTTTGGCGTCCGGCCTACCCGATGATTTTTCTGGGACGGGGATTTAATAATCATTGTGTACCTGATGATTATTAAATCCCCGTCCCAGAAAAATCATCCTCAAAGTAGCCCAAAAAGCCCCGCGGGCAGGAGGCTGCTCGCGGGGCAAAGAAGAGGGGCTTGTTGAGGGCGGACCGAGGGACTCGGTAGGGGGTTTGCCGCAATCCGCCCTGGGGCGTTACAGCTCGACGAGCTGGCCGGTCTCGGCGGCCTCCTTGATGGCGTTGAGAAGCGTGAGCGTCTTGACGTTATCGGCGGGGGTCACGACGGGCTCGATCTCGCGGCGGACGACCTTCACAAAGTGCTTGAGCTGCATCTTGTGCGGCAGCGCCGGATCGACGGCCGGAATCTCCATCTGCAGCGGCTTGTGCCAGTTGGAGGCACCGTCGTAGGAGAACTGGTGCAGGCGGGGCAGCGACAGGGCGCCCTTAGTGCCGCCGATAAAGTAGGCGTCGGCGTCGAAGGGGCGGTACTGCGGGTCCTCGCGGGCGGTCGCCTCCCAGTTCCAGGGGCTGGCGGTGGCGTCGGAGATGGTCATGCTCGCGAGCGCGCCGTCGGCAAAGCGAACGTTGACCACGGCGGAGTCCTCGGTCTCAAAGCCGCGGGCGGCGCTGGACTGCATGCCCTGGACGGCGACGGGCTCGCCCAGCAGGTAGCGGAGCAGGTCGACGTCGTGCACCAGGTTGACCAGGATCGGGCCGGCACCCTTCTTGCGGCGCCACTCGACATCGAAATACTCGTCGTTCTTATAGATCATGTAGTGGAAGCTCGACACGGTGAGCTTGCCCAGCTCGCCAGACTCGATGATCTCCTTGGCCTTGTTGACAAAGGGGTTGTGGCGACGGTGCTGACCCACGAGCACGGGCACGCCGGCGGTCTCGGCCTCGGCGGCAAAGGCCTGGGCATCCTCGAGGTCGTTGGAGATCGGCTTCTCGACCAGCGGCACAATATTGCGCTTCACGGCCTCGCGGGCAACGCCCAGGTGCAGGTCGTTGGGGGTGGCGATAATGACGGCCTCGGGCTTGACCTCGTCCATCATCTGGGCGGGATCGGTAAAGAACGGCACGCCGGCGGCCTCGGCCGTGGCGCGGGCGCCCTCAAAGGCGTCGGCGATGGCGACGAGCTCGGCCTCGGGCTCCTCGGTGACAAAGCGGATGTGGTTGCGGCCCATGGCGCCGGCGCCGATGACGGCAATGCGGACGGGATTGAGCTCAGACATTTCGACTCCTTAATACTGGTGACCGGTGGGATGCGACAAAGGGGCTGTCCCTTCGTCGCATCGGTAAAACTAGGCGGACTTCTTCTTGCTGTCGGAGACCATCATGTAGACGGTGAGCACGACGGCGATGGCGGCGATCACAATGGCGCCGTAGAAGGACTGCTGGTAGGCGGCGCTGCCGGCCTCGGCGTGATACAGCACGGCGGTGATGGGCTGGCTGATCCAGGTGGAAGCGGCATAACCCAAAAACATGATGCCGTAGTTGACGCCGATGTTGCTGGTACCAAAGGCGCCACCGGTGAGCGGCGGGTAGATGACGAGCAGGGCGCCAAAGCTAAAGCCGAGCAGGGCGAGTGCCACAAAGAACATGCTCTGCGTAAAGCTCATCGACATGATGACGAGCGCGACGATGGTGACGACAAGGCTGATAAGCAGCGACTTGTAGGCGCCGAGCTTGTCGATGATCTGACCAAAGGACAGGCGGCCAACCAGGTTGGCGCAGGTGTTGACGGAGACCACCACACCGCCGAGGGCGACGGCTGCGGCGCTCGTGGGGTCGGCGAAGAGCTGGACGGCGGCGATGGAGGCAACCTTGCCCACGAGCAGGGTACCCGCGGTGGCGGCAAAGGCGAAGGTGACGATGAGGACCCAGAAGCGCGGGGTCTTGACCATCTCGCCCGGGGTGAGGTCGCCGAAGGTGCCGGCATGTGCGCCACCCTTGGGGGCCTCGAAGCCCTCGGGCAGCCAACCGGCCTCGGGGGCCTTCAGGAACAGGGCGGAGGCGGCGATCATCACAAAGAAGATAACGCCGAGCGCCTTAAGGGCGCCAAAGATTCCCAGGCTTGGGATGAGCAGCGAGGCGAGCACCGGGGACAGCACAGCGGGGCCGGCGGTCGAAGCGGCCAGGGTGATGCCGGAGGCGAGACCCTTCTTGTCGATGAACCACTTTTGGCCGGTGGTGAGCGCCGGGTTGTAGCCCAGACCGTTGCCGACGGCGGCAACGAGCGAGAACCACAGGTAGAACTGCCACGGCTCGGTGACGGTGCCGGACATGAACCAGCCCAGGCCGTAGCACACGGCGGCGGCGATAACGACGTTGCGCGGGCCGATCTTGTCGGAGATGCGGCCGGCGAAGATACCCGTCACGGCCATGATGGTCTGAAAGACCGGGAAAGCCCAGGTAAGGGCGCTGGACCACTCGGGGTAGACGGCGAGCAGGTTCTTGCTCACGACGGAATACAGCGCGATGGAGCTGATGAAGAACATAGTGACGCACGCGGCGGAAAGCACGACGGCGCGACCCTTGTTGGAGTTGGTGGAAGCCATTGGACTCTTTCTAATCGATGCGCAGGGAGGGGCGGACACGTCCGCGGGGCCTCCCTATCGGGCTGGTTTACTGGTCGGTCGGCTTTGCGACGCCGGACTCGTCGGACCAAAGCTCGACGCCCTTGTTCTTGAGATAGTTGTCGGCGTATGCGCGACGGCCGCCGGGCTTGGCGGTGAGGTCGCCCATCATATTGGAGAAGCCGCCGTCGACCTTGATGGCGTCGCCGGTGGTAAAGTCCGAGCGCTTGGACGCCAGGAACATGACGGCGTTGGCGATATCGCTGACCTCGCCGATGCGACGCGTGGCGATCAGGCGGCTGCGGCTCTTTTCGACCTCGGGGTCGGCATAAAAGCTTGCTGACATGGGGGTTTTGACAAAGCAGGGCTCGACGCAGTTGGAGCGGACGCCGTAGGGGCCCCACTCGGCGGCGAGCATCTTGAACATCATGTTGACGCCGGCCTTGGTGGAGCTGTACACACCCGAGAACGTCTCGGGGGAGTGGCTGGCAACGGTCGAGATGTGCACCAGGCGGCCCTGGCCGGCCTTGATCATCTCGCGACCAAAGCGCTGCGAGGTGATGAAGTAGCCGGTGAGGTTGACGTTGAGCACCTGCTCCCAGTCGCTCAGCGGCAGGTCCTCCATGGCGGCGAAGCGCAGGATGCCGGCGGTGTTGACGAGAGCGTCGACGCGGCCGAAGTCGGCGATGGTGGCGTCGACGGCGGCCTGAACCTCGGCCTCGTCGGTGGCGTTCATCTTGTAGCCCTCGGCGTGGATGCCAAACTCGGCGGCGAGGTCGGCAGCTGCGGCCTTGACCTTCTCCTCGTCCAAGTCGAGCAGGACGACGTTGGCGCCGTTGCGGGCGAACTCGCGGCAGATCTCGACGCCCATGCCGCCGAGCGCGCCGGTCACAGCGCAGACATCGCCCTCGAGCTTAAGCCAGTTGCTCATAGGAACTTCCCTTCTTGTACCTCCCTGTGGGCCGCTCCCATTACTCGACCCACGTGGTTTTCGCTGGTTATCGTATGCTTTGAATTTGCGCAGGTGAATTGCATATTTGTTAGAATGGCGTTAACCGTAGGTTTACAACGTGCGATGCAGTTTATTCTCAATTGAGCGCGTGACCTGCGAAAACAACCCCCTGTGACACCATGCGGTCACGGGCGCGAAAACGGGAGATTGACGTGTACGATCGACGACTTGAGGCCATATCGGCCGCTGCGGAGCTGGGAAGCTTCTCGCGTGCGGCGGCAAAATTGCGCGTGTCGACCCCGGCGCTCGTCAAGCAGGTGTCGGGCTTCGAGGCCGAGTTTGGCATCACGTTGTTCGAGCGCTCGCACTCGGGCGTCAAGGTGACGCCGGCGGGTGCTCTGCTGGTGGACGACGCGCGCTCGATCATGCGCCAGTCCGAGGACGCCCTGCGCCGTGCCCGACGCGCGGCGGGCGATGGCGGTGCCGTGCGCCTGGGTGTGTCGATGATGTGCCCGGGGCGCCAGACGCTGTCGATGTGGACGGACGTGCACGAGCTTGAGCCGTCGTTGCGCTTTGAGATTGTGCCGGTGAGCGACCTCTATGACGAGCGTGAAACCGTCATGCGCAGCCTGGGGCGCGAGGTGGATGTGGTGCAGTCGAGTTTTTCGACCCCGCGCTGGGGCGACGCCTGCCAAAAGCTCCGCATCGTCAACGTGCCGTTTTATATTGATGTGCCCCGCACAAGCCGCCTCGCGCGCAAGACGCGCATCACGGTCGCCGACCTGGAGGGCATGCGCCTGCGCGTGCTTCGCCACGGCAACGACGCCATGGACAGTCTGCGCATCGATCTTTTGGCCGACGGCGGCGTGGACGTGATCGACGTGGACAGCTTTGACTTTGCGCTCTTTAACGAGGCGGAGGAAAAGGGCGACGCGGTGCTCACCTGCGGGGCGTGGTCGGGGGTGCACCCGGCCTTTGTGGGCGTGCCGTTCCTGTGCGGCCGTGAGGTGCCGGTCTTTCTGCACTACCCGCTCGAGCCCACCCTCCAAGTCCAAAAATTCGTCAACGCCATGGCCCAACTTCTCACCTAGCTCACCTGGGACGGGGCTCTTTTAGTTACTTCGAGGATGATTTTTCTGGGACGGGGATTAAATAATCATTCGGTACACAATGATTATTTAATCCCCGTCCCAGAAAAATCATCCTTACAAAATGAGGCTCTGGCCAAATGGCCAGGGCCTCGCAAACTTTTATTCCGTTCTAAACGACGGGCTGATTGCGCGCAGGAGGGTGCCCCGGGGCGGCGGGGTATTTCCTCCGCGCGCAGTTTCGCAGCGAAGCGAGAATGTTTGAGCACGGAGGAATTACCCCGACGCCCCGGGGCACCCTCCGTCAGTAACCGTTCCTACTCCAGCTCAAACGCTCCCGTGTACAGCTGGTAGTAATATCCGCGCTTGGCGATCAGCTCGTCGTGGTTGCCGCGCTCGATGATGCGGCCGTGGTCCAGGCAGATGATCGCGTCGGAGTTGCGCACGGTGGACAGGCGGTGCGCGATGACAAACGTCGTGCGGCCCTCCATGAGCTTGTCCATGCCCGCCTGCACGATAGCCTCGGTGCGGGTGTCAATGCTCGACGTGGCCTCGTCCAGAATCATCGCCGGCGGATCGGCGACGGCAGCGCGGGCGATCGAGATCAGCTGGCGCTGGCCCTGCGACAGCTGGGCGCCGTTGCCGGTGAGCATGGTGTCATAGCCGTCAGGCAGGCGGGTGATAAAGTCGTCCGCGCCGGCGAGCTTGGCCGCCGCGATGCACTCCTCGTCGGTGGCATCCAGGTTGCCGTAGCGGATGTTGTCCATCACGGTGCCGGTGAACAGGTTCACGTCCTGCAGCACCACGCCCAGCGAGCGGCGCAGGTCGGCCTTGCGGATCTTGTTGACGTTGATGCCGTCGTAGCGGATCTTGCCGTCGGCGATGTCGTAGAAGCGGTTGATGAGGTTGGTGATGGTCGTCTTACCGGCACCGGTGGCGCCGACAAACGCGACCTTCTGGCCCGGCTTGGCAAACACGGACACGCCGTGCAGCACCTCGTGGTCGGGCGTGTAGCCAAAGTCCACGTTGTCCATGACCAGGTCACCGCGCAGCGGCACGTACTCGATCTCGCCGGTTGCGCGGTGCGGATGTTTCCATGCCCACATGCCGGTGTGGTGGTCAGCCTCCTCGAACTCCCAAGTCTCGGGGTTCACCTGTGCGTTGACGAGCGTCACGTAGCCTTCGTCGGCCTCGGGCTCCTCATCGATGAGCTCAAAGATGCGGTCGGCGCCGGCCAGACCCATGACCACGGCGTTGATCTGCTGCGAGATCTGACCGATCTGTCCGCAGAACTGCTTGGTCATGTTGAGGAACGGCACCACGACGGCGATGGACAGCGCCATGCCCGAGATGCTCAGGTTGGGCACGCCCAGCGCCAGGAAAATGCCGCCGGCAAGGGCCACCAGCACGTAGAGCAAGTTGCCCAGGTTCATAAGGATGGGCATGAGGATGTTGGCGTACATGTTGGCCTTCTGCGAGACCTCGAAGAGCTTTTCGTTGCGCTCGTCAAAATCGGCCTCGGCGGCAGACTCGTGGCAGAATGCCTTGACGACCTTCTGGCCGTTCATGACTTCCTCGATATGACCCTCGACCACGCCGAGCTCGGTTTGCTGCGCAATAAAGAAGCGCGCGGAGTTGGAGCCGAGCAGCTTGGTCATAAAGGTCATAAAGGCGACGCCTGCCACAATGACCAGACACATCCACACGCTGTAATACAGCATGATAAAGAACACCGTGACGATGATGATGATCGTCATGAGCAGGTTGGGCAGCGACTGACTGATCATCTGACGCAGCGTGTCGATGTCGTTGGTGTAGTGGCTCATGATATCGCCGCGCTGGTGCGTGTCGAAGTAGCGGATCGGCAGGTCCTGCATGCGGTTGAACATCATCTCGCGCAGCTTCTCCAGCGAGCCCTGCGTGACGATAGCCATGGCGCGGTTCCAGAAGAGCGAGGACAGGACACCGACGCCGTAGATGCAGGCGAGGGTGGTCACGAGCTGCAGAATCTTGGGCTGTGCGGCTTCCCAATCGCCCGACTGCCACGATTCGCTAATAATCTGCAGGGCGCTCTGCAGGAAGGTCGCGCCGATGGAGTTGATGATGGCGCAGAGCACCACGCCGGCGACGACAAGGGGCAAAAGCACGGGATAGAAGCCAAAGAGCGTCTTGATGAGGCGCGACATGGTGCCGCCCTTACGGTTGAGCGCGCGCTCGGCCGTCGTTGCCTTACTCATGTGCCTCGCCTCCTTCCTGGGTCTGAGCTTGCGTTGCGGATGCCTCGGTGTCGGCCTCGACGGCCCCTTCGCCCTCGGCAGACATCTTGTTTTGCGAGGTAAAGGTCTCGCGGTAGATCTCGCTCGTCTTGAGTAGCTCGTCATGGTTGCCGATCTGCGCGATACGGCCGCCCTCCATGACGATGATGCGGTCTGCGTCCTGCACGGAGCTGATGCGCTGGGCGATGATGAGCTTGGTCGTGTTGGGCAGATAGCTTGCCAGCCCTGCGCGGATCTTGGCGTCGGTCTTGGTGTCGACGGCGCTGGTGGAGTCGTCCAGGATCAAGATCTTGGGGCGACGCAGCAGGGCGCGTGCAATGCACAGGCGCTGCTTCTGACCGCCCGAAACATTAGAGCCGCCCTGTTCGATCCAGGTGTCGTAGCCCTTGGGGAAACCGTCGACAAACTCGTCGGCGCAGGCCAGATGCGCTGCCTCGCGGACTTCCTCGTCGGTGGCGTTCGGGTCGCCCCAACGCAGGTTCTCGGCGACGGTGCCGCTAAACAGCACGTTTTTCTGCAGCACCATGGCGACCTGGTGACGCAGCGCGTCCAGGTCGTAGTCGCGCACGTCCACGCCGCCCACGCGCACAGCGCCTTCGGTGGTGTCGTACAGGCGGGCGATGAGGTTAACGAGCGTGGACTTGGCCGAGCCGGTGCCGCCGATGATGCCGATGGTCTCGCCGCTCGTAATGTGCAGGTCGATATCGTCGAGCGCCTGGCGCTTCGCATGCTTGGAATACTTAAAGCTCACGTGGTCAAAGTCGATGGAACCGTCGGCAACCTCGAGCACGGGCTCGGCGGGATCGGCGATCGTGGGCTCGGCGGCCAGCACCTCGGCAATGCGGTGTGCCGATTCGTCGGCCATGGTCACCATGACAAAGATCATCGACAGCTGCATCAGGCTCATGAGAATCTGGAAACCATAGGTAAAGGTCGAGGAGAGCTGGCCCACGTCGAACAGCGTGCCCTGGCTCGTGATGATGAGCTTGGAGCCCAGGTAGATGATGACGACAAACGCGCCGTTGACGCAGATGTTCATCATGGGGTTGTTAAAGGCGAGCAGCTTCTCGGCGCGGGTGAAGTCCATCTGGACGTCGCGCGCGGCGGTCGCGAACTTCTCCTTCTCAAAGTCTTCGCGCACATAGCTCTTGACCACGCGCATGCCGGTGACGTTTTCCTCGACGGACTCGTTAAGGGCGTCGTACTTGTGGAAGACGCGCGAGAAGATGGGGCGCACCTTAAAGATGATAAAGAACAGTCCAAAGCCCAGCAGCGGAATGATGACCAGGTAGACCATGGCGACGCTGCCGCCCATGATAAACGCCATGGTAAAGGCGAAGATCAATACCAGCGGCGCGCGCACGGCGATACGGATGATCATCATAAAGGCCTGCTGCACGTTGTTGATATCGGTGGTCAGGCGCGTGACGAGCGAGGAGCTCGAGAACTCATCGATGTTGGCAAAGCTGAACGTCTGGATCTTGTAGAACAGGTCGTGACGCAGGTTCTTGGCGAACCCGCAGCTCGCATGGCTGCAGGTGACGCCGGCAGCGGCACCAAAAGCAAGCGACGTCAGCGCGATGAGCACCAAAAAGCCTGCGGTGGGAAGCATCTCGGCTACGGTGGCGCCGTCTTTGATAGCGTCGATCAGGTTGGCGGTGATAAATGGAATCAGCATCTCGCAGAGCACCTCGCCAAGCACGAGCAACGGCGTGGCAACGGTGACTTTCATATAGTCGCGGATGCTTCCCATGAGGGTTTTAATCATCCAGTTCCTCCCAGGTTACGCGGATTTTATCGAGCATTTCGGCGAGGTCCTCGCGCTCGTCGTGGGTGAGCGCGCTAAAGGCCTGTTTTCTAAAGCGGATGCGGGCCGCCTGGTCGATGCGGGCGTTTTCCCGGCCGGTTTCGGTCAGGCGAATGGTGAGTTGCCGTCGATCCTTGGGGTTACGGCTGCGCTCGATGAGGCCGTTGAGCTCGAGCTTGGACAGGATCTCGGAAAGCGATCCCGGCTTGAGGTCAAAGTGCATGCCGAGCTCCTGCTGCGACATCTCGCCGCCGGGCTGTTTGGCCAGCAGGCAGATGATGGGCGCCTTGCCGGACACGCCTCCGCCATGAAAATGCATGTAATGGCCGCAAAAGCCCAGGCCATTGAGGATGCGCTTGGCAAGTGCATCCGATTGCGATTGCGCCTCGGGCGAATCTGCAGGCTCGATGGGGTCGCCGCCCGGCGTATGGGGGCAGAGGTCGATGCATTCGTCGCACATGGTGTTGCTCCTTTCTTTAGTTAGGTAGTGCAATTGTTTTGTGCCTAACTAATTTAGGAGTGCAAGAAATAAATGTCAAGGTACCAAACTTATTAAGTTACGGCGTTTTACCAAACGCCGTAACCGCTCGACGCTGCAAACGCTCCTAAGCGGCAATCTGGCGTTCAATCGTCGGGCATGGCCACAAGGCCTATGCCCTCCTCTTTCACGCCACCTTGCTCGCTTAGGAGCGTTTTCGCTGTCCGTCCTCAACATGTGATTCCGCCACGGTCCGCTTCGGTGCATGTGATCCCTTGGGGACGGAGGAAAAGGGATTACTTTGGGCCGCGATGATGCCTTTCGAAGCGGCCTTGCCAAAAACTATGCCTAATTACTACGATGAATCCAGCATCGCTGACCACAACAGCTGTTTCTGAAAAAACGCAAGCTATCTACCTGCGGTTTTGTTGGAGAGAAATTCGTTGTGGTTAGAGGCGGGCGGTTAAACGTAGTAAATAGGCATAGTTTTTGGCAAGGCCGCTATATGAGTAGCATTAACTAGGCCGCCATGGAGCAAACAGCCCCCATTTCCGAAACCTTTCCGCAACAATTTGCACTTCGCACCGCTCGCCTCCGCTCACAACGTTCCCTGCGCTACACTTGGTTGCACTGTGGTGCCGTCGCGCCATGCCCGACCCAAGGGGGACATTCATGAAGAACACTCAGCTGCTGCTGATTAACGATATGTGCGGCTACGGCAAGGTCGCGCTTTCCGCCATGCTGCCGGTGCTGTCGCACATGGGCTACCGTATCCATAACTTGCCGACGGCGCTCGTTTCCGACACGCTCAACTACCCCAAGTTCTACATCCACGACACCACCGAGTACGTGCGTCAAAGCCTCGCTATCTGGGAGGAGCTCGGCTTTGAGTTCGACGCCATCTCGACCGGCTTTATCGTGACCGAGGAAGAGACGCGCATCATCTCGGACTTTTGCCACCGCCGTGCGCAAAAGGGCACCAAGGTGTTCGTCGATCCCATCATGGGTGACAACGGCAAGCTCTATGCCGGCGTGCCCGAGTCCACGATTGGCCTCATGCGGCACCTGCTGGAGTGCGCAGACTACGCGGTGCCCAACTACACCGAGGCCTGTCTGCTCGCCGATACGCCTATTGCAGAGCAGATCACGCCCGATGAGGCCCGCGCCCTTGTGGACGCCGTGCGCGAGTTGGGTGCCAAGTCGGTGGTCATTACGAGCGCCGTGGTCAATGGCACGAACGCGGTTATCGGTTACGACCATGTAGCGGGGGAGTACTTCACGATTCCCTTTGAGCTCATTCCGGTCTATTTCCCGGGTACGGGCGACACGTTCTCGGCAGTGCTCGTCGGCCGCGTTATGGCAGGTTGGAGTCTGCAGCGCGCGACGTCCGATGCCATGCGCGTGGTGGCTGAGCTTATCGAGCGCAATGCCGATCAAGAGGACAAGTCGGCCGGCCTGCCCATCGAGGCCTGCTTGGACGTGATCGACCATGAGTAATGCTGGCGAGGGCGGCGTCAAGCCTGCGGGCGAGAACAAGCCGCTCGGCGCGCCGCGTGGCAAGCGTCCGCGTATCCGCGTGAGCTGCGTGGACCAGCTAGGTGCGTGCCGCTGCCACCATGGTCACAAGCCGGGCGACGTTTTTGACTTCGACCGAGACCGCGGCAAGATGTGCGCCATGGCCTGCCATGTGGGCTTTCCCTATATCGATATCCTGCGCTATGGCGGAACCGTGCCCGGCAACGAGCCCGGTACGGCAAAGTTCTGCTGCCCCGAGGTTGATACGCTGAACGTTTGGCTTGCTGAGATCGTCGAAGAGTAGGCGAGCGAGGTTTTTCTCCCACCGAGATAATGAGCGTGGATTTTCTCCCGTTTTAAGCGCGCTTGAACGCTCAAAGTGGGAGAAAGTCCACGCTCGATTTGTATGCGGGAATCCCGACCTCGCTTACGCCTAGGCCTTATCGTCTATATTCTATATGCGAGTAAGGTCAAATTTCTGCATTTCATCCGATTTAGGCGCTAAAAATCTCTGCATTTCATCGATAATAGTCGATATAAATATCTGCATTTCATTTATCGGGGCGATGGGAGAGCTTATGTTGCGCAGGAAAATCGCTGATGAGCTTGATTGTTGGCAGAGATCCATTGAACGAAAGGCGTTGTTCGTCACGGGTTCTCGCCAAATCGGTAAGAGCTACTCGATTCGCGAGTTCGGTAAGTCAAACTACGCAACCTATATCGAGCTCAATCTCGCGGAAAACCGCCAGGCAAAAGACGCCCTTCTCGGGGCGAGGGATGCTGATGACTTCATCAGCAGGGTGACGCTTCTCACGGGCAAGTCGATAGCGCCGGGCAAAACTCTCGTATTTATCGATGAGGTGCAGGAGGCGCCGGACATCATGACGATGGCCAAGTTCCTTGTCGAGGACGGCCGTTGTCGCTGGGCATTCTCGGGGTCCATGCTTGGGACCCAATTCAAGGGTGTCAGGTCTTATCCCGTGGGGTACGTCCATGAGCTCAGGATGTTCCCGCTGGATTTTGAGGAGTTCAGCTGGGCGATTGGGGTGAGCGAAGAGGCGAGGCGCTCGATTCGCGATGCGTGCCGCAACGAGACGCCGGTTCCTGGTTATATTCACGACGCAATGATGGCAAACTTTAGGACCTATATCGTCGTTGGCGGTATGCCGGAGGTCGTGCAGCGATTCCTCGACACACAGGGTGACCTGGCGTCCGTCCGCCAGCTCCAGTCCGAGCTGAACGGGCAATACCGTCGGGATATCTCAAAATACGCAAACGGACGCGCGCTCCAGGTGCAGAGCATTTTCGACCAGCTGCCCGTCATGCTGGAGGGCGAGAACAAGCGTTTCGTGCTCAACTCCATAGATCCCAAGGCGCATTACGAGAAATACCAGCGAGATTTTGTCTGGCTTGTCGATGCCGGCGTCGCTCTCAAGACCGACATCGTGACCGAGCCCAAGTCCCCACTGCTTAAGACGGCACGGCCGTCCCAGTTCAAGCTGTACCAGTCCGATACCGGGATGCTGATGGCCCGTTATCCTATCGGGGTCGCCCAGGCGGCGTACCTCGACAGCAAGGAGCCCAACCTCGGCGGCGTGTACGAAAACGTGGTGGCTCAGCAGCTGGCTGCCCAAAATCGCCAGCTTTACTACTATCAGACAAAAAAGCGCGGTGAAGTGGACTTTGTGGTTGACGGACCGGATGGAACGGCTGTTCCGATCGAGGTTAAATCGGGCTCCTATTATCATGCGCACGCCGCACTCGGCCATGTGCTTGAAACGGCCGAGTATGGCGTAAAGCGCGGGATTGTTTTCTCGAGAGGCAACGTTGAGCGCGACGGCGCCGTTCTCTATCTGCCTCTGTATGCGACTTGGGCCCTTTCGGATGTTTTGGGCGACTCCCGTGCCGAGGGGATAAAGCTGGAGGTCAAACCCGTCTAGGGCCAGTTCCGAATGCGACAAGGGGACAGTCCCTTTGTCACACTGAGATCGTCGACGAGTAGCCGAGCGAGGATTTTCTCCCTCCGCGATAATGAGCGTGGATTTTCTTCCGTTTAGAGCGCACTTGAACGCTCAAAGTGGGAGAAAAACCACGCTCGATTTGTATATGGGAATTCCGACTTCGCTTATGCCTATGCTTAGACGTTGTCGTCGTTGTGCTGTGCGCGAGTAAGGTCAAATTTCTACATTTCATCCGATTTATGGCTCTAAAAACTCTGCATTTCATCGATTACAGCTGCTCGAGCATAGCAGTGCAACCGTCGAGTACGTCGCGGTAGGTGGCATCGAAGTTGCCGGTGTACCAGGGATCGGCCACGTCGCCGGGGCGCTCGGTCCAATCGAGCAAGCGCGTAATCTTGTCGTCGGGGTCGTCGCCAAAGATGCGACGCAGGCCCCGCGCGTTCTCGGCATCCATATAGACAATGCGATCCCAGTCGCCATACTCTGCGCGACGCACCTGGCGCGCGCGGTGGGCAACGACGGGAATCCCGACCTCGCGCAGCTTGGCAACGGTACCGTGGTGCGGCGGGTTGCCGATCTCCTCGGTTGAGGTCGCGGCGGAATCGATGACAAACTCCGCCTCGCGCCCGGCGCGGCGCACGAGCTCGGTAAACACCGACTCAGCCATCGTCGAGCGGCAGATATTGCCGTGACAGATAAACAGTACGCGTTGCATAGGACGATACCTTTCATATAGAGGGCTGCTAAAGAGTCGAAGCCGGGCGCATACAGAGTTTTATTTCTTGGCCAGTTTGAAGTAGCGCTCAAATATCAATTCGAAAACGTAATAGAACATCAATCGACTGTCGAGGTCCATGCTGCCCAAGCGGATTTCTTTTTGCACGGTGTAGATAGGGTAGTCGGCTAGTTTCGAGAGAGAATTTCGAGAAAAGCCGGTGAGTGTGACGACCTTGCATCCGCGCGTTTTGGCTATCGATGTAGCGTCAATAGACACCTGCGTCTCGCCGCTTACGGAAACGCTGAAGACCAGGTCGTTTTTGCCGAGGAGTTCTGCGTAATGCCTCATGACGTGGCGTTCACTAAGCGTGTCGGTATTCTTGCCCATTATTTTGAGCTTTTCAGCCATCTCGAGGCACGGGTATTTCGAAAAGCCCGAGCAGAAGAACACGATATGCGAGGCGTCCTGGATAAGGCTTACAACCGAGTCGATGACCCGGTCGTTAATCAGGTCTTTTGTTTGTACGAGCTGGGTGTCGAGCGGAAGTGTCTCGATTGTGAATCGATTGCGGTCGAGCGAGGCGGAATACGATTGTTTGAGCTCCGTAAACCCCGAGAAGCCAAGCTTATGAGCAAGCCTGACGATTGTATTGGGAGCGACGAAGAACCGTTCAGCAACGCTCTTAAGCGTGACATCGTCAATATCATCACGCAGCTCGATGATGTAGCGCATGATCTCGCTTTCGAGATCGTTGAGCTTGCTCTCGCCAGCCCGCACATGATCATAAAAAGATGCTTGATCTTTCATAAGATGTTCCAGCCCCTCGCACCTCGTCGTACATATGGTACCGCTTTGTGTAGCCAGGTGAGAAATCGGTAATCGGTCAAGATCGCCAATTGCCCATGAACTGGGTAAACGTGCGTGTCTGCCTACACATATCTGTGTCGTGAGCGAAATCATGTGTCCCCGTTTCGCATTGGCTCACACGGGGACTCGCAAATGACCTTATGTCGCAAAATATCAATCGAAACGAAGCAAGCCGAGGACAACCGCGGAGCCCAAGGTCTTCGAGAACACCGATCAGCCAACCCTGGAGGGACGGAACATGAAGGATAAGCTCAATATTGTGATCGTTGGCGGCGGCTCCACGTGGTGCCCTGGCATTCTTAAAGCCCTGACCAAGCACATGGACATTCTGCCGCTGAACCGCGTGATGCTCTATGACATCGATGCCGAGCGTCAGCGTCCGATTGGCGAGTTTGGCAAGATCCTCTTCGCCGAGGAGGAGCCCGGTGTGGAGTTTGGTTACACCACCGATAAGGACGAGGCTTACACCGACGTCGACTTTGTGCTCTGCCAGATTCGTACCGGCGGCTACGAGATGCGTAGCAAGGACGAGAAGATTCCGCTGCATATGGGAATCATCGGCCAGGAAACGGTGGGCCCCGGCGGCATGGCTTACGGTATGCGCTCCATGCATGACATGGTTGAGATCGTCAACGACGTTCGCGCTCATAGCCCGGAGGCGTGGATTATCAACTACACCAACCCGGCTGCTATTGTGGCATATGGTCTCGAGCGCGTCCTGCCCGATGAGCATCGCGTCCTCAACATCTGCGACCAGCCTGTCAACCTCATGCGCTCTTACGGTCGCCTGCTCGGTCGCGATATGAGCAAGACGGAGCCCGTGTACTTCGGCCTCAATCACTTCGGTTGGTTCAAGCACATCTACGATGAAGAGGGTCATGACCTCGTCCCGCAGATTAAGGAGTACGCGGAGAAGAACGGCTTCCTTCCTGCCGATGCCGAGCAGCGTGACCAGTCCTGGCTTGATACCTACGCCATGGTCAAGGACATGCTCGAGGACTTCCCCGACTATCTGCCCAACACTTATCTGCAGTACTATCTGTATCCCGAGTACAAGGTCGCTCACCTCGACCCCGACTACACTCGCTCCGACGAGGTTATCAACGGTCGTGAGAAGCGCGTGTTCGCCGAGTGCGAGCGTGTTGCCAAAGTCGGCACCGCAAAGAACTCCTCGGTTGTGCAAAACGACGCTCATGGCGATATGATCGTGGAAATCACCTCGGCCATTTATCGCAACACCAACAAGACCTTCATTGTCATCGTGCCCAACAACGGCATTATCGAGGGTATGCCCGATGACGCCATGGTCGAGGTCGCGGCAAGCGTGGGCGCCAATGGCCCGCAGCCCTATGCTGTTGGCAAGATCGGTACCTTCTATCGTGGCCTTATGGAGAACCAGTACGCCTATGAGCGCCTGACTGTTGAGGCTTGGATGGAGGGTTCCTACGAGAAGGCTCTGCAGGCACTCACGCTTAATCGTCTGGTCGGTGACGCCAAGAAGGCTCGCAAAGTGCTCGACAAGCTCATCGAGGCCAATAAGGATTACTGGCCGGAGCTTAAGTAGCTAGTTCCATAGCGCTTGATAACTGTTATGGGGCGTGTGGGCTGTAGAGCTGCACGCCCCGTTTCTTTAAGAGGGGTATCCCATGAACAAAGATGAGCTGCTGGCAAAGTTCCAGCGCCTGGGCAAAGTCCTCATGACGCCTGTCTTGATCCTGCCAATCGCCGGCATCCTTCAGGGCTTTGGCAATGCCTTTACCAGCCCCACCCTTACGGCAGCTGTTCCCTGGCTTGCTGCTCCGGGCTTTGCGATTTTCTTTTCGATTCTCAAGGCCGCTGCCAGCATCGTTATGAACAACATCCCGGTTATCTTCTCGATTTGTCTCGCCTATGGCTTCGCCAAGTCCGAGAAGGCTACCGCGGCGCTTTGTGGCTTTTTGGGCTACATGTGCATGAATTCCGTGATGGGCACGTTCCTTACGGCGACTGGCGTTATCGATCCCGCGAATCTTACGACGGGCCAGAGCACGATCCTCGGCATCACCACGCTCGACACTGGTGTTATCGGCGGTCTTCTGGTGGGTGCAATCGTCGCATGGTTGCATAACCGTTACTACAAGATTGAGCTGCCTGCCGTGTTCTCCATCTTCAACGGCACGCGCTTTATCCCGGCGGTGACGCTGCTCTCATGCAGCATCCTCGCATTGGTCATGTCCTTTGTTTTCCCGTTTATTCAGAACGCTCTCGGCGCGCTGTCCGAGTTCATCAAGACTACGGGTGCCTTTGGTGCATTTGTCTACGGCGCCGGCGAGCGCATGCTCCTGCCTTTTGGCCTGCATCACTTTGTCTATTTGCCGTTCTTCTTCACGTCGCTCGGTGGCGTCGAGACCATCGACGGCCAGACTGTTCAGGGCGCTATCAATATCTACAACGCGATCCTGGGCTCTCCCAGCACGCCGTTTAACATCGAGGTCAGCCGTTTTGTCATGAACGGCAAGGTTATCTTCGCCATGTTCGGCCTGCCCGGCGCTGCACTCGCCTTCTACAAGACGGCGCTTCCCAAGAACAAGAAGAAGGCCGCGGCGCTCATGATTGCCATTGTGGTGCCTTGCATCCTCTCCGGCATTACCGAGCCGCTCGAGTACTCCTTCCTGTTTATCGCGCCCATCCTCTACGTGTTCCACGCTCTCATGGCTGGTCTTGCTTATGCGCTGACCTATATCCTGCAGTTCAACGTGGCCGGTTCCGCATCCTTTGGCGGCCCGCTCTTGTCGTTGATCTTTAACGGCATTATGGGTGCAGCCAAGGGCTCCAACTGGCAGGTTATCCTGTTCCTCGGCCCCATCTACTTCGTGGTGTACTACTTCGTCTTCAAGTTCATCATCCTTAAGAAGGACCTTAAGACCCCCGGCCGCGAGGAAGAGTCCGACGATGAGGCCGCAAAGGCTCCCAAGACTGTGATCAGCGACCTCATTCCCGCCATCGTTGAGGCAGTGGGCGGCGACAACAATATTAAGTCTGTCGAGGCCTGCTTCACCCGTCTGCGCATTCAGCTCAATGACTGTGACAAGGTGGTTGATGACGCCGAGTTTACCGAAAAGCTCGAAGCGCGTGGCATCGTGCATGTCAACGGCGGCGTGCAGATTGTCTACGGTAACATGGCTTCTAACTACGCAACCCAGATGCGCGAGCTGCTGGGCATGGAGTAAACGACCCACATATCTATAAAATCCGCGATAAAAGGCGGCGGCAGACAATGCGTCTGCCGCCGCCTTTGAGTTGCTCCACGCGCATTTCGTGTATTTGAAATACACGAAATCGTAGAAAAGCGTGTATCTGAAATACACGAAATTGTACTGCCGGAGCTTGCAGGCGGATAAACACTACTAGTATGGGACGGTTTTCACTGGTTGCTCGCCACCTTGGGCTGTGTTCGTCCCTATGCCTGCATCCGGGGCTGTGCTGATTGACGACGGCGCTCCCAACGGGCGAGCTTAATCGTCACCAGCGTAAGCGCCCAGGCCACAAGCGAGAACGCGGCGCCCACGGCGCCCACGTGTGCAATGCCAATGCTGCTCACCACGGCTCCGCCTACCGCGGTGCCAAACGAAATGCCGACGTTAAACGCCATGGGTTCAACCGAACTTGCGAGTACCATCGACTTGGGATGGCGGCTGCGTGCCACGTCCATAAAGTGCGTGATGCACGACACCGAGAACAGGTACATGAGCAGTGCCAAGCTAAAAACAAAGACCAGCGCGAGCGGCATGGTGCCGCCCACAGCAAACAGCCCGAGTAACGCCGCGGCCTGCAGCACAAACGTCACAAGCAGCGCCTTCATGCCAAAGCGCGCATCGATCCATCCGCCCAGGATGTTCGAGATCAGGCAGAACACGCCGTAGGCCATAAGCGTGGTGCTCGCCTGAACGGTTCCCATACCCAGCACCTGCTCAAGATAAGGCGTAACGTAGCCGTAGAATACATAGACCGAGCCCACGCCAAACAAAAAGATAAGCATGCCGGTGATGATGCTCGGTTCGCGTAGCAGACCCGCCTGCTCGCGGAAGGTAGCGGGTTCGTCGGTCTGTCCGGCGCGCGGCATAAACGCCACGAGCGCTCCGCAGATCAAAACGGCAAAGGTCAGCGTACCGTACATGGCCACGTGCCAATCGAGCGTGTCGGCCACGAACTTGCCGATCGAAGTGACAAAGACCATCGCCACGGAAAACGCGCCGTACACGACCGAGATGGCAAGCGAAGTTTGCTGCGGGGACAGCAGCTCGGGGATGTACGTCACGCCCACGGCGAGCAGCGCGCCCGAGACGGATCCCAGGACAATGCGCGAGATAAAGAGCACCTGGAAGTTGGGCGCCAACGCCATGACCAGGTTGCCGAGCACAAAGACGATGCTGTAGTACACGAGCAACTGGTAGCGGCGGAATCGCCCCGTGCTGAGCGCAAGCACCGGCGTGGCGATGGCGTAGACGAGCGCGAACACGCTGATGAGCTGGCCCGCAGTGGCAAGTGATACGCCGAGTTCCGTTGCCAAGTCGCTTTCGATGCCGATGACCACGAACTCTGAGCAGCCGAGCGAGAATCCCAACAGCACGAGCAGCGCCAGGCAGAGCTTGGTGCGCGCGGGGGAGAGCGCGGCGGCGGTTGACTTACTTTTAGACGTGGTTGCGGCGGTCAAGGTTGTCACTCCAATGTCGCATGAATAAGCGGGATTCAATCCCTGCAACTCTAACAGAATGTGCCAGGTGCCTGCCCCCTTTGTCGCAGGCTGTGCTTGCCTGTATAGTCGCAATACAGGTGAAAATGGTCTCAGGTACATTGCGGGCGACAGGAGATCCCATGGGTATGCACACGACAAAGGTTGCAGCAGGCGAGGGCAAGTTTGCGCTCGAGGCCCAGTTGACGGTGACGCCGCGAGGCATGGCGGTGTACGCCTGCTCGCCGGAGTTCGCGCACCTGGGCGCCACGGCGCAGGCCATTCCGCGTCCCGAGCCCGGCCGCACGGCGACAGTGAGCATCCTGGCTGTTCCGTGCCATCGAGACGAAATTCCGGCGCACGATATCGCGGCGGCGCTGGCCACGCGCTTTGGCGTGCCGGTCGTTGCGAGCACGGGCTTTCATGTTGAACAGGCGAGCGGGGGCGACCTGCAGCGCGTGCTCGACACCACCAAGGAGCTCATCGCCGCGCTCGAGGAGGCCGCAGCCCGCATTCTGCGCGCCGGCTGGGATGAGGGCGGCGCGGGCGCCGAGGTCGTGGCGGTCAATGCCGCGACCGGCGAGACGCTTGGCCCCGTCGACCGCATCGATGCCCATGCCGGTGAGGGCATTCTGCATCAGGCATTTCTGACGCTTCTGGTCGAGGGCCAGGGCGAAGACGCACGCCTGCTGCTCTGTCGTCGCAGTCCGCTCAAACGCCTGTGGGGCGGGGTGCTGGCCGATAGCTGTGCCGGCCATCCGCTCCCCGGGGAGGACGTTGTCGCCGCGACGGCGCGCCGCATCAACGAAGAGCTCGGCATCACGCGCGATCCCGATCAGCTCAAGTACCTCGGACGCGTGGTGTACCGCGAGGACCACGGCGACGGCCGCTGCGAGTGCGAGTGGTGCGAGGTGTTCGCAGCCCATGTTGAGCCGGGCGAGCTGCACATCAACCAAGAGGAGATCTCGGAGGTACGACGCGTGACCCCATCCGAGCTCGGCGGCTACCTGCAGGGTCGCCCCGAGCAGCTGGCACCCTGGCTCCGCGAGGCCCTGGAGGTCCCCTCCATCCGCGCAGCCCTCGCTATGTGAAAAAAGACAGTCCCTTTGCCACATCCAAACCGTCACAACATTTGATGAAAATCTCGAAAACGAGGAAAAGCGTCGAATGTTGTGACGCTTTTTGTCCAGAGGATCGCTTCTCATCCAAAAATCCCGCTTGACTGTATTGCCACAACACAGCGCAACGTAAGGGGTGTCCGATAACGGGCGCCCCTTTTTAAGTGGCAACGTGGCCGCGAATCCGGAGCGCCCCCAACAAGAAAGGTGGGGAGATGGAAGCGGAAAAGAAGGCGTTTAAGATCACCAAGCGCGAAATTGGCTTTGTGCTGGGTATCGTTGTCTTTTTGCTGGTGAAGTTTCTTCCTTTGGCGGAGCTGAGCTCGACGGTCGAGCTTACGGTCGGCGGTCAGACCTGTCTGGCGTTGACGCTCGCCACGGTGGTGTTCTGGACGTGTGGCGTGGCACAGCCGGGCTTTGTGGGCCTGCTCTATTGCGCGCTGCTCGTTCTGTTCAAGGTGTGCGTGGACGACACGGGTGCCGCGAGCATCTCGGCGACGGTCGCCTCCACGTTTAGCTCGTGGACCAAAGCCACCATGTGGCTCGTCATCGGCGCCTACCTCATCGCCAGCGCGGTCAAGGAGTCGGGCCTGGGCGAGCGCATCGCCTATGCGTTTATGCTCAAGTTCGTGCGCGATGCCAAGTCGCTTATCATCTCAATCTTCGCGCTCACCTTTGTGCTGTCGCTGCTGATCCCGCATCCGTTCCCCCGCGCCTTCCTCATTCTCGCCGTCGTCTCGGTCATTGCCGAGTCCGCCGGCTACGGTGACGACGACCGCGGCAAGCTCGGCTTCCTCGTGTTTGCCGCTGCTGCCCCGGGCTCCATGTTCTTCCTGACGGGCGACTCCACGCTCAACCCGCTTGTCGCGCAGTACAGCGCCGAGGCCGGCGGCATGAGCCCGTCCTTTGTCGACTGGTTCCTGTACATGAGCGTGCCTATGCTGGTCGCGCTGCTGTGCACCCTGTTCTTGGGCCTCTTCCTCTTTAAGCCCAGCAAGGAGCTCGTCTACGATCGCGAGCAGATCGTGGCCAAGCAGGCCGCGCTCGGCAAGCTCTCCGTCAAGGAGATCCGCACCATCGTGTGGCTTGTCATCGCCATCGCGCTGTAGCTCACCGTCTCGGGCGACTATATCGGCTGGGTCACCCTGGCCATTGGCGTCGCACTCGCCATGCCCATCATCGGCGAGGTCCTCACTCCTGCCAGCTGGAACGCTGTCGACATCAAGTCCCTCATGTTCCTGACGGCCGCCTTGCCCGTGGGTTCCGTGGGCGGCGCCACCGGCATGAACGCCTGGATCGCCGACGTCGTACTCCCCAGCTCCGTGCCCGAGAACATCTTCCTGTTCGCCCTGCTTGTCGCCGCGCTCTCCATGGTCATCCACATGTTCATGGGCTCGGTCATGGCCGTGCTCGGCGTGTGCGTGCCGGCGTTCATCAGCTTCGCGGCCGGCTCCAGCGTGAGCCCGCTCGCCGTGGCGCTCATCGTCTTCACGTCCATCAACATCCACTACATCCTGCCGTTCCACAACCTGCCGATCCTTATCGGCGAGGGCAAGGACGCCGGCGGCTACACCTCCAAAGAGGCCATGCGCATGGGCATTCCCCTCACCGCGGTCGTCTTTGTCGTCGTGCTGGTCGAGGCCGCCTGGTTCCACCTCTTTGGCCTGATGTAAACGGTCGAGCGCCTCATCTATGAGCGCCGCGGCCCCACTACGTTACCCAGCCCGGCGGCATCCCCGCCGCCGGGCACTCTCCCGAAAGGAGCATGCTATGTCCACTACCGATGCTTCCCAGATCCACGACCTGCGCTCCGTACTCGACTTTTTGCGCGAGATGCCGGGCCAGCTGCTCGAGACCGACACCCAGGTCGACCCGGACGCCGAGGTCTCGGGCGTCTATCGCCACGTCGGTGCCGGCGGCACCGTTATGCGTCCGACCAAAGAGGGTCCGGCGATGGTCTTCAACAACGTCAAGGGCTTTGACGATGCCAAGGTCTGCATCGGCATGCTTGCCAGCCGCAAGCGCGTTGCCGCCCTGCTCGACCTGGACGAGGAGCACCTGGGCCTCGAGATCGGCAAGCGCTTCGAGAACCTGATCGCGCCCGAGCAGATCGCCGAGGGTGCGCACGTCGACTGCCAGGAGGTCGTGTACAAGGCGAGCGACGAGGGCTTTGACCTGCGCAAGATCGTTCCCGCTCCCACCAACACGCCCGTCGACGGCGGCCCCTACATCACCATGGGTCTCGCCTATGGCACGAGCCCCGACGGCTCCCAGTCCGACGTGACCATCCACCGCTTCTCCTGCGTCGACAAGGACAAGCTCGCCATGTGGATTACCCCCGGCAGCCGTCACCTGGGCGCGTTCTTTGACGAGTACTGCCAGCGCGGCGAGGACATGCCCATTTCCATCTCCATCGGCCTGGACCCCGCTGTGTACATGTGCTGCGGCTTCGAGGCTCCCACCACGCCGCTCGGCTTCAACGAGCTGCAGATCGCCGGCGCCCTGCGCGGCCACGCCGTCGAGCTTGCCGACTGCGTCACCGTTCCGCAGAAGTGCATCGCCAATGCCGAGTACGTGCTCGAGGGCTACCTCATGCACGACGAGACCATCAACGAGGACGTCAACGGCCACGGCTACGCCATGCCCGAGTTCCCCGGCTACACCGGCGGCGCCAAGGTCTGTCCGGTGATCAAGATCACCGCCGTCACCACGCGTGTCAACCCCATTATGGAGAGCTGCATCGGCCCTTCGCACGAGCACGTGTCCATGGCCGGTATCCCCACCGAGGCTTCCATCTACAAGATGGTCGAGACCGCTATCCCGGGCCGCCTGCTCAACGTCCACGCTGCACCCTGCGGCGGCGGCAAGTTCGTTGCCATCATGCAGTTTAAGAAGTCGAGCAAAAATGACGAGGGCCGTCAGCGCAACGCCGCCATGCTCGCCTTCTCGGCATTCTCCGAGCTCAAGCATGTGATCTTGGTTGACGAGGATGTCGACATCTTTGATATGAGCGACGTGATGTGGGCCATGACCACGCGCTTCCAGGCCGACGTCGACCTCATCACCATCCCCGGCTGCCACTGCCACGTGCTCGACCCGTCCAACGACCCTGCGTTCGACCCCACGATTCGCGAGCACGGCATCGCCTGCAAGGCCATCTTCGACTGCACGGTTCCGTTCGACCTCAAGAAGAATTTCATTCGCTCGCAGTTCATGGAGATCGACAAGGACAAGTGGGCCAAGGAGATTGCTTTCTAGTAAGTAGCCCTACCAAGTAGTCAAGGAGTTGTCATGCCTGAGTCTTCTGTCCGTCCCCGTCGCATCGTCGTTGGCGTTTCGGGCGCCAGCGGTGCCGCGCTGGGCCTTGAGTGCCTCAAATGTCTGCGTCAGGCAGGTGCCGAGTCGGCGCTTGTCGTCACGCGCGGGGGAGAGATCACCATCGAGCAGGAGCTCGGCATGACGCTCGACGAGTATGCCACGCATGCCGATGTGGTCTACGACAACAAGAATATCGGCGCCGCCATCGCAAGCGGCACCTATCCGGTCGATGGCATGATCGTGGCACCCTGCTCCATGAAGACGCTCGCCGGCATTGCGAGCGGCTACAGCGAAAACCTGTTGTTGCGCGCGGCCGACGTGCAGATGAAAGAGCAGCGCCGCCTGGTGCTCATGGTGCGCGAGACGCCCTTCAGCGCCATTCACGTCGATAACATGGCGCGCCTGGCGCGCGTGCCCGGCATCATGCTCATGCCGCCCATGCTCACGTTTTACAACGGCCCCGCCACGCTCGACGACGCGGTGCATCACATCGCCGCCAAGGCGCTCGAGGCCGTCGGCGTGTCATGCGCAAACTATAAGCGCTGGTCATGGGCGTCTTTAGGGTAGGATACGAGTAGTGTTTGAGCCCGCTGCCCCTGTGGGCGGCGGGCTTTGTGCGCTAAAAGGATGTGTCGGGAGGACTTATGCAGACGGGCATGTATGCGATTAGCGAGATGGCGAGCTTGTTTAACGTTTCGCGCCAAACGCTCATCTACTACGACAAGATCGGCCTGTTTAAGCCCGCCGTGGTGAACGAAAAGGGCTACCGTTTCTATTCGCCTACGCAGATCCCGCTCATGCGTCTGATCTGCATGCTGCGCGACCTGGGGCTCGAACTCGACGAGATTGACCGCCCGACCTCGACGTTCGACATTGGCGAGATGACCGATCACCTGCGCTCGCGGGTGCAGGCGCTCGACAAGCAGATTGCCGGGCTCAAGGCTGAGCGCGCGAGTGTGCAGGAACGCCTGAGCTTTTACGACGAGGCAGTCTACTGGCGCGAGCGCGAGGGCAGTCCGGAACTCAAGCAATTCGAGCGCCGCTACGTGGTCTTTGAGGAGTTTCCGGGCGATATCGAGCGCGGTCGCTCGATGCTTCACCCCACGCTCATGCGGGCAATCCTGCGCATGCGCACGCTGACGGGCACGCGCCCCATGCGCGGTTGGGGCGCCATGCTGCGTCGCGAGGCGCTGCATTCCGACGATCCCATCGCCGGTGCCGGCTCCTTTGCCGTACTGCCGCGCGGTGCCGAGGAGCTGCTGCCGAGCGACGCTGCCGAGCTGGCAGAGATCGGCATCGAAGTGCTGCCCGAGGGCACATACCTGTGCATGAGCCGCTGGGGCATGCCGTACGAGCCCGAAGGCATCCGCGCCATCGTGGCCTGCATGGACGAGCACGCGCTCCAGCCCATCGGCAACGCCTTCGACTTTTGCTACCTCGATACCACGAGCTACGACGAGTCCCACCAAGAGGACTTCTGCTGCATCCAAATCCCCGTCGCCCTCCAGATGTGACAAGGGGACTGCTCCTTCGTCGCATTCGTGGTGTGGCTGCTGCCTAAACCGTCACAACATTCGGCGAAAATCTCGAAAACGAGGAAAAGCGTCGAATGTTGTGACGGTTTTCCTGTCTGTGCCGGCGAGCTCCCGTGTCATCTGGGGGTATAAGGCTAGCAAGTGTTTATTTGCGAGGCTTAAGGGGCGCCCCGTATGGATATCGATAACTTTGAATGGTGGTATAGCGAGGGCGAGGCTCCGGACGAAGAGTGGGACGAGCCCGCGCCGTGTGACGTGTCGAGCGACGAGGACGAGACCGGCAACGATGCCGGTGTCGAGCCTGAAGCCGCCTCCGATGCCGCCGAGCCCCTGACCTTTGAGCAAGCTTGGGCCCAGGCCGAGGCCGATGAAGCTAAGGCCGATGCCACGGCCACACTCGGTGAGCCGGCGGACATGTCCATCTCGCCGGCCAAGATCCCACAGCCGCGCCATACCATCGACCCCGGCAGCACGGCATCCTTCAGCATACTCGACGTGCCCGCGCAGGGTGCCCAGGCGCCCGCCCCCACTCATCGCCCCAACCTGGCTCGCGAGGAAGACGCGGGCCGTCGCTCTCCGCTCGGCCCCATTCTCATCGCCTTTATGGCCGGCGTCATCGCTTGCTCGGCGATCGGAAATGTCTGGAGTCACGTGGAGCAACAGCGCAAAGACGCCGCCAAGGTCGAGATGTCTGTCGAGCAATCGCTCAGCCGTACGCGCTCGGTGCATGTGTCGGTCGAGGTCAAGGACGGTGCGACATGGGACACCGCCCGCGGCGACAGCCAGATGCTCATCCATATCGTGGGCCGCACGCTCAAGGGACAAGCAATCGACGAGTACCAATACGTCAATTCCGAAGGTGACGGCATCGAGCTCAAGCCCGGCGACTACGAGCTCACGGTCGATGAGCCGCCCGTCGCCACCGACGGCACGCGTTACCGTGCCTCAAAGCGCATGGTTCCGGTGAGTTTTAATTCACAGGCGCCCGATACGGTCGATAGCACGCCGCAGGGCGGGTTTGACCTTTACGCTATTGCTCAATAACTGCACCTGTCGCTCAACCCCGCCGCCAAGAGTGGGACAATAGCCCTCGACACTGTTGTTTACTTTTGGAGGAAGTAGCATGTCCACCGTCACCACCATCAAGCGCGGCGGCCTTACCGCGGCCATCGATTCCATGGGAGCCCAGCTCACGAGCCTTGCCCTCAACGGCAACGAGTATCTGTGGCAGGGCGACCCGGCCTTTTGGGGCAAGCATGCGCCTATCCTGTTCCCCATCGTGGGATCGCTGCGCAACAACATGGCGACATCTGCGGCCGGCACCTGCGAGATGCCGCGCCATGGACTCGCTCGCATCGTCGAGCACAAGTTGGTCGAGGTTTCGGAGGATGGCTCCTCGGTAACGTACGAGATCACTGACACGCCCGAGTTGCTCAAGGCGTTCCCGTTCCACTTTAAGCTCAACATGACCTATGCCCTGACCGGCGACGCCACGCTCACGCAGACCTTTGCCGTCACCAACACCGGCGACGTGGCCCTGCCGTTCTCGGTGGGCGGCCACCCCGCATTTAACGTGCCCGCCCCCGGTGCCGAAGACGAGGCGTTCGAGGATTACGAGCTGGCGTTTACCGAGGCTTGGACTAACGAGGCCCCCATCATCACGCCCGACGGTCTTATGACGTTCGAGGGCAGCTACAAGGCTCCCGATAACTCGGACGTGCTGCCCATCACGCACCGCAGCTTCGATAACGATGCCATCATGTTCACCGATGTCCCGGGTTCCACGCTCACGCTGCGCGGCCGCAAGTCGGGCCACGGCGTCAAGATCGACTTTGAGGGCTTTAAGTACATCGGCGTGTGGTCTGCCGCCAACGACGCCCCGTTTGTGGCGCTCGAGCCCTGGACCGGCCACACCACCATGGACACCGAGGACGACGTCTTTGAGCACAAGGTCAACACCATTACCTTGGCACCGGGTGAGACGGACGTTCGCAGCTTTAGCGTTACCCTGCTCTAGAGGTTCCGCCGTTCTAACGAACGACGGACCGGTCGACGCTGCGCGCCACCCAGAGCGACAATTTGTCATTCAAAAGGCAAGGCATGACCAGAAGGTCTATGCCTTGCCTTTTTCATGCCAAGTGGTACATGGGGCAGGCTGCTTTGCGCCAATCGTCCTCGTGTGTCTATTAATTTTTCGCGCACATGCCGCGCTGCTGGTCGCGGGCGTATATCCTGTCTTATTGTCAGCAAAACGAAATTGGGAAGGCACCAGATGCAATCTCGACAACAGCGCGACGCGCATCCACAGCCGGTATGCAGCCGTCGCATCTTTTTGGGTAGCGCTCTCGCTGCGAGCGCTTCTGTCGTCGCCGGCGCACTTGCCGGCTGCCAGCGTCCCTCCACGCTGGAAGTAGTTCAGTCCACGACGGGCGGCGGTCGCGACGACCTGTCCGATTCTGTGATCGGCAAGGATAAGATCCGCATCGGCATGGAGGCGGCCTACGCCCCGTACAACTGGCAGGTTTCCGAGGCCAGCGAGTTCACGATCCCCATCGACAACGTGCAGGGCGCCTATGCCGATGGCTACGACGTGCAGATCGCCAAGATCGTCTGCAAGGCTCTCGGCGGCGAGCCCGTTGCCGTCAAGCAGAGCTTCTCGGGCCTTATCGACTCGCTCAACAACGGCCAGATTGACCTCATCATCGCCGGCATGAGCGCCACGCCCGAGCGCGAGGAGTCCGTCGGCTTTTCCGACCCGTACTTCATTGGCTACTTTGGCCTGTTCGTAAAAGAGGGCTCGCCCTACCAAAACGCCACCAAGCTCAGCGACTTCAGCGGTGCCACGGTGCTCGGCCAAAAGGACACCATGCTCGATACCGTCATCGACGAGATTCCGGGCGTTGTGCACAAGAACCCGGTCGATTCGGTCCCCACGGTGTTCTCGAATCTGCTGCAGGGCACGTGCGACGCCGTGACCTACAACACTGAGAACGAAAAGGGCTATATGGCCCAAAATCCGGGTATCGTGCCGATTCAATTTGCCGAGGGCGAGGGTTTCAAGCAGGAGGTCACGGCAAACGTCGGCTGCCGCAAGGGCTCGGACAAGCTGCTTAAACTCATCGACAAGACACTCAAGGGCATTAGCCAAGAGGAGCGCGACCAAATGTGGGACGCGTGCCTCGACCGTCAGCCGGCATAGGGAGGCAGCATGAAAACCATCAATCACCTGGCCTCCTTTATCAAGGCAGACCACCGCTATGTGTACCTGGGCACGAGCGTTATCGCGGCGCTCGGCCTGGCGTTTAGCCAGCGCAACCCCACGCCGCTGAGCTTCTTGGCGCCTACGGGCGTGTTCCAAGACTGCCTCTGGGCAATTCTTTGGGCCTGGATTATCGTGTCGGCGGCGGCGCTCGTCACCAAGCTCATGCATTGGAGCGACTATCGCGAAAAGTCGTCGTTTGCATCCGAGCGTTGCCGTCGCGGCGCGCGCCTGGGCAGCTATGTCGTGGTTGCCATCGCGGCGATCTTCTTTATCGACCGCTGCGTCATGTCGTTTATCGACCTGGTGCAGGTGAGCATTGTCTCGGACTCCAACCCCAGCGACTTTCTGTCGAGCTTGGTCTACATGACCTACAAGAGCGGCGACTTCTTTATCCGCGGCATCGAGATCACCATCGCGCTTGCCACCTTCGGCACCGTCATCGCCTTCTTCTTGGCGCTGCTCTTTGTGTTCTTGCGCACCCAGACCTTCGACCGCGTCGACAACGACCTGGTGCGTTTCTTTAAGAGCATTGGCCGCGGGTTTGCGACCGTCTATTCCACCGTCGTGCGCGGCACGCCCATGATGGTCCAGGGTCTGCTCATCTATTACGCGGGCTTTACCGTTCTGCGCGGCATGGGCTTCGAGACCGCCCAGGCCAACCAGATCTGGAGCACCTTTACCGCGGGCCTCGTCACCATTTCGCTCAACTCTACCGCCTACATGATGGAGGTCCTGCGCGGCGGCATCGAGTCGATCGACCCCGGTCAGGCCGAGGCGGCGCGCTCGCTGGGTCTGTCGCAATGGCAGGCCATGCGCAAGGTCGTGTTCCCCCAGGGCATTAAAAACGCGATCCCGGCGCTCACCAACGAGCTCATCATCAACATCAAGGACTCGTCGGTGCTTTCGGTCATCGGCGTGTTCGACCTCATGTACGCCACCACCACCGTCGCCGGCGTGTACTATCGCCAGATGGAAGTCTACTGCGTGGCGCTCGTGGTCTACCTGATCCTGACGCTCGTGGCGAGCCGCCTGCTCGAGGCCTTTGGCAAAAAGCTCGGTGCCGAGGCTCCGGCCACGCTGCCCAGCTCCAACTAGGCGCAAGACGAGGAGATTCATCATGGCAGATACCGTTACTACCGGCGCTGCGGCCGCGCAAACCAAAGAGCCGCTCATCCGCGTTGAGGGCCTGCGCAAGAGCTTTGGCTCGCTCGAGGTGCTCAAGGGCATCGACCTGGCCGTTAGCCCCGGCGAGGTCGTCACCATCATCGGCGCCTCGGGCTCGGGCAAGTCGACCTTCCTGCGCTGCCTCAACCTGCTCGAGACCCCGGACGCAGGCCACATCTGGTTCCACGGCCAGGACCTCACGGCCGAGCGCTGCAACATCA
Organism: Collinsella sp. AM42-18AC; assembly: GCF_003467965.1. NCBI lineage: Bacteria > Bacillati > Actinomycetota > Coriobacteriia > Coriobacteriales > Coriobacteriaceae > Collinsella > Collinsella sp. AM42-18AC. Next base: position 23,533 of record NZ_QSFY01000004.1, on the reverse strand, counting down.
ACAAGCTGCGCGAGGACATCGGCATGGTGTTCCAGGGCTTTAACCTGTTCAACAACATGGATGTGCTCGACAACTGCACGCTCGCGCCCGTCACGCTCAAAAAGATGAGCAAGGCCGAGGCTGAAAAAATTGCGATGGAGCATCTGACGAGTGTGGGACTCGAAAAATTCGCGCACGCCGCCGTGGGTCGCCTGTCCGGTGGTCAAAAGCAGCGCGTGGCCATCGCTCGTGCTCTATGCATGAACCCGCAGATCATGCTGTTTGACGAGCCGACCTCAGCGCTCGACCCCGAGATCGTGGGCGAGGTGCTCGAGGTCATGCGCAAGCTCGCTGCCGACGGCATGACCATGGTCGTCGTCACGCACGAGATGGCCTTTGCCCGCACGGTGTCCGACCGCGTGGTCTTCATGGACAAGGGCGTGGTGCTCGAGGATGCCGCGCCGGCCGAGCTCTTTGGCAACCCCAAACACCAGCGTACCCGCGAGTTCCTCTCGCGTTATCTCGAGGACAAATAACCGACCGCAAACGCGTACGTGGCAGGGCCGCTCCGGTGGGGCGGCCCTCGTCATCACAATCGAAAGGATGTCATGGCCGAGGTTTGGCGCTTCTTTGCGCATGAGGATGATTTTGCCGATTTGGACAAGGCCGGCGCATGCGAGCGCCTGGGCCGTGTGCTGTCGTTTCCGACCATTTCGAGTATGGATGCCGAGGCGGTGGACTGGCAGGCGTTTGCCGACCTGCGCGCCTATATGCAGCAGGCCTGGCCGCGCGTGTTTGCGGCGGGCGAGGTCGAGCTCATCGACCATTCGCTGCTCGTGACGCTTGCCGGCATCGACCCCGCCCTCAAGCCGGTCATGCTCATGGGCCACATGGACGTGGTTCCCGTGGTGCCGGGCACCGAGACAGACTGGACGCACAATCCCTTTAGCGGGCACGTGGACGACACCTACATTTGGGGCCGCGGCGCTATCGACATGAAGGATCAGGTCGCAGGCATTCTCGAGGCGGTTGAGTATGCATTGGCGCACGGTTGGGAGCACAAGCGTTCGCTGTTGCTCGCCTTTGGCCAGGACGAGGAAACCACGCAGTACGGCGCTGGAGCTATCGGCCGCGTGCTCGAGGAGCGCGGTGTTGAGCTCGAGTTCCTGATCGACGAGGGCGACTACCGCATCGTTCCGGCTGCCGAGTACGGCGCGGGCGAGGGCTGGCTCATGCACGCCGACCTGGCTGAGAAGGGTTATGCCGACATTGTGCTCAAGACAAAGAGCGCGGGTGGGCATTCTTCCAACCCCTACGGCGGCACGTCGCTCGAGGTGTTGAGCCGTGCCATCACCGCAATCTGCGATATCGAGTGGCCGACGCGCGTCACGGACCTGCTTGCCGCACAGCTCGTCGAGCTGGAGCTCTACACGGCCGACGAGATTGCTTCCAACAAGGACGCCATCGTGCGCGAGTGCCTCGCCAGCAAGAAGCTCTATCCGCTCGTGACCACCACCTGTGCACCGACCCAAATCGAGGGCGGTAGCACCGGTGCTAACGTGATGCCGCAGGATATGTGGGCCAATATCAATTTCCGCATGCTCGAGGGCACGAGTGTGGCCGATGTCGTGGCCTGCTGCCGCGTCGCCGTTGCCGAGGCGGGGCTCGCCGACCGTGTCGAGATCGAGCTCGGTCCTGGCAGCTCCGAACCCTCGCCGTCTCCGCGCATCGGCGGACCGGGACTCGAGACCGTCCGCGCCATCGCCGCCCGCTATTTCCGTGATCCAGAGGGGACGGAGGAAAACGGATCATCAGCGGCGGGCGGAGCTCCTATCGGTATCGTTCCCTCGACCGTGATTGGCGCGACCGATGCTGCCAACTACCAGCGCATTTGCCCCGAGTGCATTCGCTTCTCGGCCTTTGTGGTAGACGATGACGAGTGCGAGCGCGGTGTCCACGGCACCAACGAGCGCATCACCCGCCGCGCCTACCTCCAGGGCGTACGCTTTTTCATCGCTCTGCTTCAAACGCTCTAGAATGTGACAAAGCGACAGTCCCTTTGTTAGCCGTTGGGGACGCTCTTAAACGACTAGCCGTTAAGGAACGTCCCCAACGGCTACGTCCACTCATTCCGTGCGGGTTATATGCAGGTTTGCCTGCGCACGCTATCATGTATGGGTTAGACCGCAACTATGTACCCCATACGCGAAGGGATGCGCATGTATCTGAAGATCGACATGTTCTAGCCGGGCTTACCCCCGCAGTGGCGCCGTGCGCCCCATCAGCTCTGCCGATTTTCACCTTCACGCATATAAAGGAGTCCCGCCATGCGCGACAAGCTCGAAAAGATTATCAAGGCCTACGAGGAGCTCGAGAAGAAGCTTTCCGACCCGGCCGTCGCCTCCGATATCAAGGAGTTCACGCGTCTCAACAAGGAGTACGCGCACCAGTCCGACCTCATCGCCGCCTCGCGCGAGTACATCGGCGCGCTCGATGACATCGAGGCTGCCAAGGAAATGCTCCACGATACTACCGATGCCGATGAGAAGGAGATGCTCCAGATGGACATCTCCGAAAACGAGGCCAAGCTTCCCCAGCTCGAGGAAGACATTAAGTACATGCTCATCCCGAGCGACCCCAACGACGACAAGAACACCATCGTCGAGATTCGCTCCGCCGCCGGTGGCGACGAGGCGGCCATCTTCGCCGGCGACCTGTACAAGATGTATCAGCGCTTCTGCGAGTCGCGCGGCTGGAAGACCACCGTGCTCGACTCCAGCCCCAGCGAGGCCGGCGGCTTTAAGTCCATTGAGTTCAAGGTCGAGGGCGACCGCGTCTACTCCGTCATGAAGTTCGAGTCCGGCGTGCACCGCGTCCAGCGCGTTCCCAAGACCGAGTCCCAGGGCCGTATCCAGACCTCCACGGCAACTGTCGCCGTGCTTCCCGAGGCCGAGGAGATCGACGTCCAGATCAACCAGTCCGACCTGCGCATCGACACCTACTGCGCCTCCGGCCCTGGCGGTCAGTGCGTTAACACCACTTATTCCGCCGTGCGCATCACCCACCTTCCCACCAACACCGTGGTGCAGTCGCAGGAACAGCGCTCCCAGATCCAGAACCGCGAGGTCTGCATGCAGATGCTGCGCGCCCGCCTGTACGAGATGGAGCTCGAGAAGCAGCAGGCAGAGCTCGGTGCCGAGCGCCAGAGCCAGATCGGCCACGGCAACCGTTCCGAGAAGATCCGTACCTACAACCAGCCCCAGGACCGCGTGACCGATCACCGCATCGGCTTCAACTCCACCTACAACGGCGTCCTCCTGGGCGACCAGCTCGGCACGGTCATCGAGGCACTCGCCGCCGCCGAGCGAGCCGAGAAGCTGGCACAGGCAGTCTAAGTTCCGCCGTTCTACCGAACGGCGGACCAGCCGACGCTGCGCGCCGTCCAGAGCGACAATTTGTCATTCAAAAGGCAAGGCATGACCAGAAGGTCTATGCCTTGCCTTTTTCATGCCAACTTGTTCGCTCTGGACGTCGCTCGCTGACATTGCCAAAACATCGGCGTTTCCTTGGTTGTCAAATGATTCGTAGGGAGTCATTGGTGACATTGCCTTGATATTTTATTCAGTCGGCTGTGATGTCATTTGAGCTGCTTACCTGCTTAAGGTAATTGACGGCATAAGTCCGCTATCGAAAATATTGCTCAAAATATCGTTCAAGAAGTCGCGGAGCGATTTTTGATGGGTCGTGCGTCAAGCGATGTGGCAAGTTCTTGGTTAGATATTGGTCAGTTTTGGGGCAACCTTGCCAAAAGCTTGACGAATGCAAATTTAGACGTCAGCGAATGAACACTTTGAGCGAGCTCGGTGCAAAATTCTGGGCTGATTCTCGATAATCGCCTTCAATCGCCCCTTGCCAAGCGCTGGCCTCGCTTACAATCTGCTCCGACATTCGCGCGCCGTCCGGCGCTTAAGAGGGGAGGGCCCCATGGCAAACGAGATTTGGACCATCAAGCGTTGTCTCGAGTGGACCAAGGAGTACCTGGCCGAGCGCGGCGAGGAGCACCCCCGTCTTTCTGCCGAGTGGCTGCTGTGCGCCGCCACGGGCCTGGCGCGCATTGACCTATATATGCGTATGGACGAGACGCTTAACGCGGCCCAGCTCGAGACCATGCATGCGGCCGTTGTCCGCCGCGCTAAGGGCGAGCCGCTGCAATACATCACGGGCAGCACGCAGTTTCGCATGATCGACGTCGCGTGCGCCCCCGGTGTGCTCATTCCGCGCCCCGAGACCGAGATGCTCGTCGAGGAAGTCCTCAATTATCTGGATGCCGAGGTACTGAGCCCCGAGGCCGCTGCCCGTCAGCGTGTTGAGCTGCCTTGGAACGATGAGGTCGAGCAGGCCCGCAAAGCTGAGGCGGCGCTGGCCGACGAACGCGCGACCGCCGAGCGCCGTGCTGCCAACCTGACGGCCGCCGATGAGGCTGCGCTGGGTAGCGACGTGCTCGGTAGCCGCGCCTATGCCGAGGAGCTTGCCGATCGCGAGGCCGAGGAAGCCGCCGCGCAAGCAGCAGAAGCCGAAGCCGCAAAAGCCGCCGAGCCCGAGCTCGACGAATACGACATCGCCATCGAGGGCGCCGACCAGGAGACGGTTTCAGCTCAGGATGCCGCTGCGCCTGCTCCAGCCGAGCCCCGCACTGCCCGCGTTCTCGAGGTCGGCTGCGGCACGGGCTGTATCTCGCTCTCGATCGCCTGGGAGCGTCGCGGCCACGTCACCTGCACTGCTACCGATATCGAGCCGCGCGCCATCGACCTTGCTACCAAAAACCGCGATGCGCTTGGCCTCACGTCCGACGAGGTCGCCTTCAGCCTCACGAACCTGGTGAGCTCCATTCCCCGTGAAGAGTGGGGCACCTTTGACGTACTCGTCTCCAACCCGCCCTACATCCCCACCGATGTCATGCGCTCGCTGCCGCACGAGGTCAAGGACTTCGAGCCCGACCTAGCGCTCGAGGGCGGCGTCGATGGCCTGGACATCTTCCGCCGCCTGCTCAATGCGGCACCCTATATGCTGCGTGCCGGCGGACTCTTTGCCTGCGAGCTCTACGAGGGCGCGCTCGACGCTGCGGCCGAGCTCTGCCGCCAAGCGGGTCTGTCGGACGTGCGCATCGTCCACGACCTCACCGATCGCCCCCGCATTGTCCGAGCCATCGTCACCGAGCCCAAGCAACGCCAGTAATATTTATTAACTGGTTAGCAAAAATTATAAAGTAGTTTATAATTAGGACGGCTGAAAGAGGTCGGCCCATGCAACCTCCTACCTTTCGGGAAATCATTGCCCTACTCAAGCACGATGGATTCGTGAAGGTCGCGCAAGTCGGTAGTCATGCTAAGTATGTTTCTGGTGACCGCGTTGTCACCGTGAACGGCTCTGGTGGTGATCGACCAAAGAAGGGCACGTGGGCAAGTATTCGTCGCCAAGCTGGATGGTAGTTGGAGGCAAAATGAGGCAGCGATTTACCTATGACTGCGTTCTCATAAAAGAAGACGATGGTTACTGCGCTAGCTTCCCGCAGATTCCCGGCGCCTTTGCCGATGGCGATACGCGCGAAGAAGCGATTGCCCATGCCACCGAGGCACTGATGGCGTTTTTGGCCGACGACCTCAACAACGGTTTGACTCCGGCAGGGTACGAACGCTCGGCCGAGGTCGTGACCCTTTCAGTCGAAATCGACCACGAGGACGCTCGGGAAGCGGCGTGCCGAACATTTAAAGACGCAGCGCTGGACCTCAAAGTCTCCGCTCCGCGGATTACCGCGCTGGTCAAAGCCGGAAAGCTCGATGTTGAACTCGTCGACGGCCGTCGGATGATAACGATAGGCAGCATCGAGCGCTACGCCGCCCAAGAACGCCACGCCGGCAGGCCAAAGAAGTTCGTCGCAGTCCAATAACCCCCTCACTTTCACCGACTACTAGAGCCGCTCACCAAACCAACATGCGCTCTGGGCAAATAGGTTGAACGTTTCGTGCGAGAATGCCCCACAGTAAACAAACTTGCACCAGAGCGTAAGGGGCTGGCATACACATGCAGACGGTCTATCGGGTATACGAGGGAGCGCGCGAGCCGCATCGGCTCGCCGTTGAGCGCACGGCAGAGGTGCTCGGCCGCGGCGGCCTGGCACTGATTCCGACCGAGACCGTCTACGGCGTCGCCGTGGCAGTCAATGCCTTCTCTGATGCCGTCCCCCAAGATACAAGCGAGTTCCCGTCGTGGTCATGCGACCCGCAAGCCACCGTCAACGGCGCCGCAGTCCCTGCGCTCGGCACCGGCTATCGACGTATCTTCACTCTCAAGCAACGTGAACTCACGCAAACTGTGGCTTGGCTGGTCGATGGCGTCGAAGCACTCGACCGCTATGGCGTGGATATCCCGGAAGATGCCCGCGTACTCGCGCGACGATGCTGGCCGGGAGCCCTGACTATCGTGATTAAGGCAGCCCCCTGCGTGCCGACCTTTATGCGCGCTGCCGACGACACCGTGGCCCTGCGCGCTTCGGCCTCTCCCGTGGTCCAAGCGCTCATCCGCGCCTGCGGCAGTCCCCTTGCCTGCACGAGCGCCAACACGCACGGTGCGCCCTCGCCGGCAAGCTTTGCCGCCGTCGAGGGTCGCATCCTGGAGGGTGTCGATGTTGCCGTCGACGCCGGTGAGACCCCGTGTCGCGACGCCTCGACCATCGTGTCGTTCCAGCACGGCGGGCTCCAGATCCTGCGCCAAGGCGCACTTCCCGCATCAGAGATCGAACGGGTCCTGTCCGACCCGATGCAATAGAAAGGTGTAAGCGATGTCGTTGAATCTGGGCAGCCTGGGCATGGAAGATGCCTCGTTTGACTTTGGCGGTTCCTACATCATGGCGCTCGACTGCGGCACCACCTCGGTACTTGCGACCATCGTCGACGAGTACGGATGCATCGTCGCGCAGGCACGTCGCAGCGTCAAAACCAGTTTTCCGCGTCCCGGTTGGGTAGAGCAAGACCCCATGGCGGTCCTTGCCAGTCAAATCGCCGTCATGATGGAAGTCCAGTTTAAGAGCGGTATCCACTCCGACCGCATTGCCGCCATCGGCATCTCCAACCAGCGCGAGACCACGGTTGTGTGGGACCGCATAAGCGGCCAACCCATCTATAACGCCATCGTGTGGCAATGCCGTCGCACCGCACCTCTGATCGACGAGCTGGTCGAGCAGGGCGCAGAAGAGCTGGTGCGCTCCCGCACGGGACTCACGCTCGACCCGTATTTCTCGGCCTCCAAGGTGCAGTGGATTCTCGACAACGTCGACGGCGCACGCGAGAGCGCGGCGGCGGGCGACCTCATGTTTGGCACCATCGACACTTGGCTCATCTACAACCTCACTGGCGGCCAGGTCTTTGCCACCGACTACACCAATGCCAGCCGCACGGCGCTCTTTAATATCCATACGCTCGATTGGGACGACGACCTGCTGGCGCTCTTTGACGTTCCACGTTCCATGATGCCCGAGGTTCGCTGGAGCTCGGGTGACTACGGCCGCGTCGCGAGCGACATCATGACCAACATGCCGCCCATCATGGGCGTGGCGGGCGACCAGCAGGCGTCGCTGTTCGGCCACTGCTGTTTCCGTCCCGGCCAGACCAAAAACACCTATGGCACGGGTTGCTTTATGCTCATGAACACCGGCGACGAGATCGTCGAATCCAAGAACGGCTTGGTTTCCACCATCGGTATCGCTGCGAACGGGAAGATCAGCTATGCACTCGAGGGCTCCATCTTTGCTGCCGGCTCCACCATGAACTGGCTTCGCAACAACATGGGCATCATCTCGAGCGTGAGCGAGTCGGCACAACTTGCCGCTTCGATTAACGACAACGAGGGCTGCTACTTCGTTCCCGCCTTTGCGGGTTTGGGCGCTCCCTGGTGGGACCCGCATGCCCGCGGTATCGTGTGCGGTCTGACCGGCGCCTCGAGCCGTGCGACCATCGTACGCGCCGCCTGCGAATCCATGGCATATCAGAGCTACGACGTGCTGCGCGCCATGGAGCAGGACGTGGGGCTTTCGATCGAGCGCCTGTCTGTCGATGGCGGTGCCTCGCGCAACGAGTTCATCATGCAATTCCAGGCCGACCTGCTGGATATCCCCGTGCTGCAATGTGAGACGGTGGAGACCACGGCAATCGGTGCCGCGTACTTGGCGGGTCTTGCCGTCGGCTATTGGGAAGATCTGGAAGAGCTGGAGCAAAATGCCCAGATCGTTAGGACCTTCCTTCCCCACATGTCCGCCGCGCGCCGCGAGCAAAACCTTACGGGCTGGCGTGATGCAGTCAAGCGCTCGCTCAGTACTGCACAGTAGAGCCGCGATGGGCTGCTCGATACAACAAACCGCTAAACTAATGCATGGCGTGCGGTGGCGACATTGCTGCGCGCCTTGTCAGCAAGGCCGTTTTGCGGCCGCAACGAAAGGGGCAATCAACCCATGACCGTCACCTATGATGCGTCCCGTGTGACGCTTGTCGATCACCCGCTCGTTCAGCACAAGCTGTCGATCCTGCGCGATAAAAACACCGGCACCAACCAGTTCCGCCAGCTCGTGCGCGAGCTTGCGCTCTTTGACGGCTACGAGGCCATGCGCGACCTGCCTATGGAAGACGTCGAAGTCGAGACCCCCATCACCACCGCCACGTTTAAGCAGCTTGCCGGCAAGAAGCTCGCCATCGTTCCCATCCTGCGTGCGGGTCTTGGCATGGTCGACGGCATCCTCGACCTGGTACCCTCTGCCCGCGTGGGCCACATCGGCATGGAGCGCGACGAGGTCACCCACGAGCCGCATGAGTATTACTGCAAGATGCCCAAGGATATCGACCAGCGTATCTGCCTGGTTGTCGACCCCATGCTCGCCACGGGCGGTTCGGCCGAGATGGCTATCAGCTACCTGCGCGAGCGCGGTGTCAAGGACATCCGCATGCTGTGCATCGTCGCCGCGCCCGAGGGCCTCAAGTCGCTGACCGAGAAGGATCCTGACGTACATATTTATACGTGCGCCATCGATGACCATCTCAACGAGGCCGCCTACATCGTTCCCGGCCTGGGCGACGCCGGCGACCGCATCTACGGCACGCTCTAGTCGTCGGGCCTTGTCGGCTACGGTCACAAATACGAAGAAATGGTGCGCGCGGGCGAGCAAAAGACGTCCACGCGCACTCCTGTTAACGGACGTTTAGCCCAGAGGGGTTCGAGAAAAACGTATTACCTACCTGCGGCATAAAGAAGGTCTTAAGAAAACGAACAGGTGCGTATTAACCGATGCTTTTTCGGTTGTACTTTAGCGATTGGCTCGTACAATAGTCACCAATGTTTGGCGGGAACTGTTCTGGGAAGCGTTAAAAAAGGAAAGTGAGGACGCCAGTGTTTCAGATAGCCGATCTGCTCGCTATCGTTGCAGGCGCCATTGCGGGCGCGATTGCCTTTCTTCCCTTTGTCTTTACGCTCAAGCCGGTTCTTGACGATAAACAGAATGCGGACATGCTCAAGGGTATGGTGAGTCTGGCGGTCTCGGCAATCGCCCTGCTCGTCTTTACCTTGGTTGTGTTTGTGTTGTTCGGAGAGGCATTTCGCATGTTCCTCCTGGGCGAGGCGATCGGCTTCGTGGCCTTTATGGCCGCCTGCACGGTTCGCGTCGCCAAGGCGCTGCGAGATCCTCATGAGGTCGAAAGGTAAGTCGTGGAAATTTTTGAAAAGCTGCCTGATGAGATTAATCATCTGGTCAGCGAGTTCAGCTCCACCCCTGTCGTGGGCGATCTGAGCTGCGGCATCACGCAGTACTCGTTTTGGCTGATCGTCTCCACGATCGTGCTCCTGATCGTCCTGGCCGTGTTCAAGAAGAAGCAGACCCTGGTTCCCAAGGGCTTCTTCGTCAACGGTTTCGAGTACATCATCGAGTACGTCGAGAACGATATCGGCAAGGGCGTCGTGGGTGAGAACTGGAAGAAGCACTTCCCGTTCCTGTGCTCGCTTTTCCTGTTCATCCTGATCAATAACATGATCGGCCTGATCCCGGGAATGAAGCCCGGCACCGGCGCAATCGGCTCCACCGCCGCGCTCGCCATCTTCGCCTTCGTGTACTTCATCTACTACGGATGCAAGGCTCACGGCGTGATCGGCTACATCAAGAGCCTCGCCCCGCAGGGCGTGAGCTTCCCGATGAACGTGCTCGTGTGGGTCGTCGAGCTCTTCTCGACCTTCCTGCGCCTCATCACGCTCGCCGTCCGTCTGTTCTGCAACATGTTCGCAGGACACGTGGTCATGGGTTCGTTCGCCATCATGGCGAGCATGTTCATGCAGCCGCTGCTTCAGCAGGTTTCCGCGGCCCACGCCGTCGGCGCCCTGCCTTCGCTGGCCTGGCTTGCCATCCTCATCCTGATCTATGCGATCGAGCTTGTGGTCGGCGCCATCCAGGCTTACGTCTTCACGGTCCTTACCGCCGTGTATGTCTCCGAGGCAGAGGAGGTCGCGGAGGAGGAGTAGTCTTCCGCTCGCGCCTTAAAGGTAAGCAATTCGTTAAACCGCCGGTGCCCGTACCCATGGAGCCCGGCAGTTATAAAAAGGTTATCCTGCGTGAAATAAGACACGCACGACAAAGGAGGAATCGTGGGAGTTATCGGTTACGGTCTCGGTGTTATCGGCGCTGGTCTTGCTATCGGCCTGTCTGCTCTGGGTGCTACGGGTGCTATGGCCCGTCAGCCTGAGGTCCAGGGCCGCGTGTTCACCGTCTTCATCATGGGCTCCGCCTTCGGCGAGGCTCTGGCTCTGATCGGCTTCGTTGTCGCGCTGATCGTTAAATAGCACGGAGCGTCAAGTATGAATCTTTCATCCCAGAAGAGCGCGATCGCACTCTCCGCGTCCGCGGCCGCGCTGCTCATGCCGGTTTCCGCGTTCGCCGAGGACGGCGCTGCCGGTGCGGACATCCTCATCCCTAAGATGGCGGAGTTCATCCCGGCGCTTATCGCCTTCCTGATTATCTGGATCGTGCTGGCCAAGGTCGCCCTGCCGGGCATCATGAAAACCATGGAGGAGCGCGGCAAGAAGATCGAGGAGAGCCTCGACGAGGCCGAGAAGACCAAGCAGGAGGCTATCGCCAAGCGCGCTGAGTCCGACTCGATCGTCACCGACGCCCGTCGTCAGGCTGCCGACATCGTTCTCGAGGCCCGTAAGGACGCCGAGTCCGAGCGCGCCCGTATCATCGAGGCTGCTCACAAGGAGGCCGAGGAGATCATCGCCAAGGCCCATACGACCGTCGAGGACGAGCGCAAGTCCATCTACGCCGGTGCCGCGAGCTCCATCGCCGACCTGTCCGTTGCCGTCGCCACCAAGATCGTGGGCGAGGCACTCGAGGACGATGCCGAGCAGAAGAAGCTCATCGAGCGCTACATCCAGGAAGCAGGTAGCCTGAATGCCGACTAGCCGCTATCAGGACAAGGTGCTCGAGACCTACGCGCGCTCCCTTCTGGAAGCCGCTAAGGCCGAGAACCATGTGTTCGAGGACCTCGAGATGATCGAGCGCCTGGCTAGCGCCAGCCCCGAGATCATCGCCGTGCTCGACACCATGTCCAAGCGCGACCAGCTCGACCTTCTTCCCAAGGTGGCAGCTGCCTTTAAGTATGTTGCCGAGGAAGACGAGGATGTAGTGGGCGTGACCGTCACCACGGCGATCCCGCTCGACGACGAGCTGCGTCAAACCATCACTAAGAAATGCGAGCAGGACTTCGGCCGCAAGGTATTCCTTATCGAGCAGGTTGACCCGTCTATCGTGGGCGGCCTGGTGCTCGAGGCCCGCGGCGAGCGTCGTGACATTTCCGTCAAGACGCAGCTGCGCATCGCGCAGGAGACCCTCGCAAACTCTGCTAATTCGTACGGAGGTGAAGCCTAATGTCCGAAACCCTCAATGCCCAGGATATCGCCAAGAAACTGCAGGAGCAGCTCACGAGCCTCTCCGCGACGGTCGATACGCATGAGGTTTCAACGGTCGACGAGGTAGGCGACGGCATCGCGCGCGTCTCCGGCCTCAAGAGCGCCATGGCAGGCGAGCTTCTGGAGTTCAAGAGCTCCGATACCGGTGAGACCGTCTTCGGCCTTGCCCAGAACCTTGACCGTGACGAGGTCGGCGCCGTTCTGTTCGGTGCCGTCGACTCCATCAAGGAAGGCGACGAGTGCCGCACCACTGGCCGCATTATGGATATCCCCGTGAGCCGTGCCATGCTCGGCCGCGTCGTCAATCCGCTCGGCCAGCCCATCGACGGCCTGGGCGACATCGTCGCCACGCACCGTCGCCCCATCGAGTTCAAGGCTCCCGGCGTCATCGATCGTACCCCGGTGTGCGAGCCGGTTCAGACCGGTCTGCTCGCTATCGACTCCATGGTGCCTATTGGCCGCGGTCAGCGTGAGCTCATCATCGGCGACCGTAAGACCGGTAAGACCGCCATCGCCATCGACGCTATCCTCAACCAGCGCGGCAAGGGCATGGTCTGCATCTATGTCGCCATCGGCCAGAAGGCCTCCACGGTTGCCAACATCCGCGAGACCCTCGCTCAGCACGGTGCGCTCGACTACACCATCATCGTTTCGGCCACCGCTGCCGATTCCGCCCCTATGCAGTACATCGCGCCTATGGCCGGTGCCGCTATCGGCGAGTTCTTCATGTACAACGGCGAGGACGGCAAGCCCGCCAGCGAGACCAACCCCGGCGGCCACGTGCTCGTCATCTACGACGACCTGTCCAAGCAGGCTGTGGCCTACCGTCAGATGTCGCTGACGCTGCATCGTCCGCCCGGACGCGAGGCCTATCCTGGCGACATCTTCTACCTGCACTCTCGTCTGCTCGAGCGTGCCGTCAAGATGTCCAAGAAGAACGGTTACGGCTCCATGACGGCACTGCCGATCATCGAGACCCAGGACGGCGACGTCTCGGCCTACATTCCGACCAACGTCATTTCCATTACCGATGGTCAGATCTACCTGCAGTCCGAGCTCTTCTTCCAGGGTCAGCGCCCGGCAGTCGACGTGGGCATCTCCGTGTCCCGCGTCGGTGGCGATGCGCAGACCAAGGCTATGAAGCAGGTTGCCGGCAACCTTCGCCTGGACCTCGCTTCGTACCAGGAGCTCGCTGGCTTTACGCAGTTCGGCTCCGACCTCGACGAGGCTACTCAGAAGCAGCTGACCCATGGTGCTCGCATGACCGAGCTCCTGAAGCAGCCGCGTTACAAGCCGTTTGAGGTTGGCGAGCAGATCGTTACGCTGTTCGCTGGCAACGAGGGCTTCCTGGATGACCTGGAGATCGCCGACGTGCTGCCCTTCCGTGCCGAGCTCATCGAGTACATGGACAATGGCTTTGGTTCGCTGCTCGACAAGGTTCGCGTCAAGAAGATCGATGATGACACCAAGGCTGAGCTCTTGCGCGTCATCGGCGACTTCAAGCAGCAGTTCATGGCCAAGCACCATTCGGATGTTTCTGGATCAGAGGAGAACTAAGCCCCATGGCCAACCTTCGCGACATTAAGAAGCGAATCTCCTCGGTTACCACGACCAAGCAGATCACGCGCACGATGGAGATGGTCTCTACGGCCAAGATCCGTCGTGCCCTCGATCGCTCCAAGCAGGCCGAGCCCTATAAGGAGGCGCTGACCGACGTCATGTTGACGGTCGCCGGCGACGCCTCCTGTTCGGGCACCGATCCCATGCTGCAGAAGCATGAGAGCGTCAAGCATGGCCTGATTGTCGTTATTGCCTCGGACCGCGGCCTTGCCGGCGGTTTCAATACGACGGTGGAGCGCACGGCCGAAAAGCTCGCCGCTTCTTGGGCGAACGACGGCATCGAGTGCGAGATCATCGCGTGCGGGCGTAAGCCGGCCACGTATTTCCGTGACCGCGCAAACGTCGTCATGCACTTTGAGGGCAACTCCTCTGAGCCCGATTTCAATCAGGCCCGCATGATCTCCTCTCATATCTGCGATGCGTATCGTGCCGGTGAGCTTGACCGTGTCGAGCTTGTCTACCACCACGCCAAGAACCGCGTGGATCAGGAGCTTCGCGTCGAGCATCTGTTGCCGCTCGACCCCGAGATGATCGCTATGGCCCACGGTCCGCGTAAGAACGAGACCGACGCCCCTAAGCGCATCTCGTCCACGTTCGAGTTCGTGCCCTCTCCCGAGCATGTTCTCGGCAAGCTTGTGCCGTCTTATATCCTGACGGTCATCTACCAGGCCCTGATCGATTCGGCGGCTGCCGAGCAGGGTGCACGCCGCAAGGCCATGCACTCCGCGACGGAAAACGCCACCGCGATCATCTCGACCCTTACCCGCACGTATAGTCGCGTGCGCCAGGCTTCGATCACGACCGAGATTAACGAGATCGTCGGCGGAGCCTCAGCATTGGAGGAACAGTAATGGCTAATAACACCGTAAAGCTTGCGGTCGAGGAAGCCACCAAGAAGACGACTGCCGGTGATGGTCGCATCGTGCGAATCATCGGCCCTGTCGTCGACGTCAAGTTTGACGGCGCGGTGCCCCCGATCTACAACGCGCTCACGGTCGAGGCCGAGACCCCGATCGGTCATCTGAGCACGATCCTCGAGGTCGAGAGCCAGCTTCCGGGCGGCGTCGTCCGCACGGTCGCCATGTCCTCGACCGACGGCCTGCAGCGCGGCCTCATCGCCACCGATACCGGTGAGCCCATGAAGATGCCCGTTGGCCCCAAGACGCTCGGCCGCATTTGGAACGTCATGGGCAAGCCCGTTGACGGCAAGCCCATGCCCGAGGTGGAGGAGTTCTACCCCATCCACCATGCAGCGCCCCGTTTCGACGAGCTCACCACCAAGACCGAGATCTTCGAGACCGGCATCAAGGCCGTCGACCTGCTCGAGCCCTACATCCGTGGCGGCAAGACCGGCCTGTTCGGCGGCGCCGGCGTCGGCAAGACCGTTCTGATTCAGGAGCTCATCAACAACCTCGCCCAGGAGCACGGCGGCACCTCGGTGTTCACCGGCGTCGGCGAGCGTACCCGCGAGGGCACCGACCTGTTCCTCGAGATGAGCGAGTCTGGCGTTATCGACAAGACCTGCTTGGTCTATGGTCAGATGAACGAGCCGCCTGGAGCGCGTCTGCGCATCGGTCTGGCCGGCCTTACCACCGCTGAGTACTTCCGCGATCGCGGCCAGGACGTTCTGCTGTTCATCGACAACATCTTCCGCTTCTCCCAGGCGGGTTCCGAGGTTTCCGCACTGCTGGGCCGTATGCCGTCCGCCGTTGGTTACCAGCCCACGCTGGCAACCGAGATGGGCGACCTCCAGGAGCGCATTACCTCGACCAAGACGGGCTCCATTACCTCCGTCCAGGCTGTCTACGTCCCCGCAGACGACCTGACCGACCCGGCGCCTGCCACGACGTTTACGCACCTCGACGCCACCACGGTTCTTTCGCGTAGCATTTCGTCGCTCGGCCTGTTCCCGGCTATCGACCCGCTCGCGTCTTCCTCCGACGCTCTCGATCCCTCGATCGTCGGCGAGGAGCACTACCGTGTTGCCGTCAAGGTCCAGGAGCTCCTGCAGGAGTACTCCGACCTTCAGGACATCATCGCCATTCTGGGTATGGACGAGCTGTCCGAGGAGCAGCGCCTTACGGTCAACCGTGCTCGTAAGATTCAGCAGTTCCTCTCGCAGTCCTTCCACGTCGCCGAGAAGTTCACCGGTAACCCCGGTGTCTACGTCCGCGTCGAGGATACCGTCCGCTCTTTCGCCGAGATTGTCGACGGCAAGGCCGATGACCTGCCCGAGCAGGCTTTCCGCTATGCTTCCACGATTGAGGACGTGCGCGAGCGCGCCCGCAAGATGGGGGAGAAGTAGGTTATGCGTATCCGCATCGTGTGCCCCGTGAGCTGCGCCTATGAGGGCGACGCTGCGTTTGTGTCGATTCCGTCCACGGATGGCGAGTTTGGCGTCCTGCCTGCTCACTCCAGCGAGATTTGCACGATCGACCGCGGTTACGTTCGCGTTTCCGATAAGGCCATGGGCACTGTCGACCACACGTTTGCCGTGGCCGGCGGCTATGCCCAGGTTGCGGACGATGTCGTGACCGTTCTCGCCGAGCGCGCTTGCGATTTGGCGACCGTCGATGCCGACAAGCTTAAAGCTGATATTCAAGGTTTTGAAGAGAAGCTGGGTAATTTGTCGGAGGATGATGCACGCCGCGCCTACCTCTATAATGAAATCGCATGGTGTAAGCTCAAGCTTGCCCAATAGTCAAACGATTTAGCGTTCGACCATTTGCGAACACATCATGCCCGGGATGGCCCAGCCACCCCGGGCATGCTTTTTGAAAGGGTAGACCTTGGATATTATCCGCGTTGAGGGTGGCCACGCCATCGGAGGCTCCGTGCCCGTCTCGGGCGCCAAGAACTCCGCGCTCAAACTCATGGCGGCAACGCTTCTGGCGCCGGGCAAGACGACGCTGCAGAACGTGCCCGATATTTCCGATGTCCACGTGATGGGCAAGGTGCTCAAGGGCATGGGCGCTACGATCGATGTTCTCGACGAGCACACGCTCGAGATTGATACCTCTCAGGTCGATTCATGGGAGGCCCCCTACGAGCTCGTTGCCAAGATGCGCGCTTCCACCGCCGTCATGGGGCCCCTGCTGGGCCGCTTCCATCGCGCCAAAATTGCCATGCCGGGCGGCTGCAACCTGGGTGCTCGTAAGATCGATATGCACATTCTTGGTCTTGAGGCCCTGGGCGTTGAGTTCGATACCGCCCACGGTTACATCAACGCTAATGCGCCCCAAGGTCTGCGCGGTACCACCGTCACGCTCGAGTTCGCCAGCGTCGGTGCGACCGAGAATCTCATCATGGCCTCTGTGCGCGCACAGGGCACCACGGTTATCGACAATGCCGCCCGCGAGCCCGAGATCGTCGATCTCGCCAACATGCTCAACGAGATGGGCGCCAAGATTGTTGGCGCCGGTACGCCCGTCGTGACTATCGAAGGCGTGGAAGAGCTCCATCCCGTTATCCATCGCGTGGTGGGCGACCGCATCGAGGCCGGTACCTTTATCGTCGCCGGTGCGTTGATGGCGGACGATCGCGGTGTCGATGTCACGGGCTTTTGCCCCATTCATTTGGGCATGGTGCTCAAGAAGATGGAGCTCATGGGTATCGACTGCGAGCGCGTCGAGGATGGCGTCCATGTGAACCGTGCCGAGCGTATCAAGCCGGTCGACATCCAGACGCTTCCGTTCCCCGGTTTCCCGACCGACATGCAGGCGCAGATTATGGTGCTCTCCGCCCTTGCCGACGGCAGTTCCGTTATTACCGAGAACATCTTCGAGAATCGCTTTATGTTTGCCTCTGAGCTGGTGCGCATGGGTGCCGACATTCGTATCGAGAGCCATCATGCCATGATTCATGGCGTCAAGGGCTTCTCGGGTGCACAGGTTACCTCGCCCGATTTGCGCGGCGGAGCGGCCCTCGTCGTAGCGGGCTTGATCGCCGACGGGACGACCGAGGTTTCGGCTATCCATCACATCAAGCGCGGCTACGAGCAGTTTGTCGAAAAGCTGCAGGCGCTCGGCGCGCATGTCGAGCATGCTACCGTCCCCGATCCCGTCATCTACTAATACAGGTTGCCTATGTTTAATAAAAAGCCCCTCGCGGATACCACCACCCGAAGACCCTCAACTGGTGCGCAGGCCAAGATCTACAGTCGCGATAACGTGGCTCGCTATTCCGAGCGCGCTCGTCAACGCCGCCGTAGCCACACGATTCGTCACGTCGCGCTCATTGTCGTGCTTGGCGTGCTGCTGAGTGCCACTACCGCTGCCGGCCTGTGGTTTGCCACCATTATGGGCAAGCTCGGCGATTCTAATGTCATTACTGACAATCTGCGTCGGGTTCTGGTTGACACCGATGAGGCAAAGGATCCGTTCTACGTGCTGCTTCTTGGCACCGACGGCCGTCCGGGCGAGGATACGTATCGTGCCGACTCGATTATCCTGGCACGCATCGACCCCACGCAAAAGCAGGCGACGCTCATTTCCGTTCCGCGCGACACCAAGGTCGAGTACAAGGGCGAGACCATGAAGATCAACGCCTGCCATACCGTTGGCGGCGCCGAGGCCATGGTCGAGGCGGTCAACGAGCTGTGCGGTGTTCAGATTTCCCACTATGCCGAGGTCAGCTTCGACGGTATGCAGGCGCTGATTGATTCGGTTGGCGGTATCGACATTAACGCAACCGATGATGTTGACGACCCCGAGCACCTGGATATTAAGATTACCGCTGGCCAGCAGCATATGGACGGTGCCACCGCCCTTACCTATGCCCGCTGCCGCTACACCTATGCCGACGGCGATTACACGCGCATGCGCCACCAGCGTCAGGTGCTTGGCGCCCTTGCCAACCAGATTCTCAATAACTTCGATGCCACGAAGATCTTTGGCCTGGTTAATTCGCTGTCCGATATGCTTGTAACCGATATGAGCGTTCAGGATATCGTGGCTACGGTCAACGCCATGCGCGGTATGGATGTCGACGGTATCTACTCGGCCAACCTGCCCTCGTACGCCGACGACAGCACCATGATCGACGGTGTGAGCTACGTCTTTGTCTACGAGGACGAGCTCAAGGAAATGATGGAGCGCGTCGATGCCGGCAAGGATCCCAAGGGTCCCAACACCATGGGTCTTTCCGACGGTTCCAGCTCTACGATCGGTGACCTCAGCAACAACACGTCTGACGACTACGCAAACGGTACCGCAACCTCATCGGTCAGCTCTGACGATTCTGATGACTCAAGCGATTCGAGCGACAGTTCCGATTACTATGAAGAGCCCACGGGCGACGGCAACGGCTACGAAGCCAACTACTAAGTTACGGCGTTTTACCAAACGCCGTAACGACTCGACGCTGCGCGCCGCCCAAGGCGACAATTTGTCATTCAAAAGGCAGGGCATGACCAGAAGGTCAATGCCCTGCCTTTTTCATGCCAACTTGTTCGCCTTGGACGTCGCTCGCTGACGTTGGCTCAACCTGCGATGTTGACTACTCCCCTTGTATCAAAAACCGCCCCGTTCTCTGTAGAGGACGGGGCGATTCGTCTTTTGGGCTTATGCAGCCAGGCTTATGCGAAACGGGCGACGAGCTCCTGCAGGACGTCGGTCATCTTGACGAGCGAACTGACCGGGACAAACTCGTTGACGCCGTGGTAGCAATAGCCGCCGGTGGAAAGGTTGGGGCAGGGCAGACCGCGGAACGACAGCTGCGCGCCGTCGGTGCCGCCGCGAATCGGCAGCACTTGGGGCTCAACGCCGCAGGCAAGGTAGGCTTCCTTGGCAACATCAATAAGCTCGGGAAAGTCACAAACGATCTCGGCCATATTTCGATATTGCTGCTTAATCTCGACCGTCACGCGCTCCTCACCCAGACGCTGGTTGAGCATCGAGGCGGCGGCATCAATAAGGTCGAGTTTCTGCTGGAACATGGCGGCGTCATGGTCGCGGACGATGTAGCGCGCCGTGGCGTGGTCGACGGTTGCAGATACACCCTCAAGGTGATAAAAGCCCTCGTAGCCTTCCGTATACTCCGGGCGCTGCACGTAGGGGAGCAACGCGTTGAAGTCGCAGAACAGATTGCCTGCGTTGACCATACGGCCCTTGGCGTCGCCCGGGTGGATGGACTGGCCCTCAAAGCGGATGGTCGCCTCGGCGGCGTTAAAGCACTCCCACTCCAGCTCGCCGATGGGGCCGCCGTCGACCGTGTAGGCGTACTTGCAGCCAAAGGTATCGATATCCAACAGCTCGGCTCCGTGACCGATCTCCTCGTCAGGGCAGAAGCAAATGCCGAGTGCGGGATGGGGCAGAGAGGGGTCCTGAGCGATACGCGCGACAAGCGACATGATCTCGGCGACGCCTGCCTTGTCGTCCGCGCCCAGCAGCGTGGTGCCATCGCTGCAGACCAGGTCCTCACCCGCGAGGTCGTTCAGGGCGGGAAGCTTGGCGGTACTCATGGCAACGGGCTTACCGTCAACCGTGCCGCAGACCAGGTCGCCGCCTTCGTAGTGTACGATGTGCGGCTTCACGCCGGCGCCCGGTGCAACTTCGGTGGTGTCGAGATGGGCGATCAGGCCAAGGGCGGGCTTGTCCTCAGCGCCCGCACTTGCGGGGATATGCGCGCAGACATAGGCATGCTCGGTCACGTGGGCATCTTCCGCACCAAGCTCGCGCAGCTCTTCAGCCAGCACGTTGGCAAGGTCAAACTGAACGACGCTCGAGGGTACCTGGTCGCAGTTTTCATCCTCGGACTGCGTGTTGATCTGGACGTAGCGCAAAAAGCGCTCGAGGACATCGGGGTTCGTGGTGGTGTTTTCCATAAAGACCGCTCCAATCTTGGTCGTCGTGTGCAACAAGAACTCTAGCACGGTATGCCACGGCATACCGCGACGCTTGGATGGGGTAGAATCAGCCATTGAATGCAGAAGGGACGGAAGATCATGGATACGACAAATAGCTCGCGCGAACTACATCTGACGGTGGCGAACGAAGACTACTTGGAGTGCATGGTTCGCATTGAAAGCGAAGAGGGGGAAACCAACGGCGTGCGATCGGTCGACATCGCGCAGCGCCTTGGCGTCTCCAAGGCATCGGTCAATAAAGCGGTTTCGGCGCTCAAGGCATCCGAGCTTGTCGAGCAATCGCACTACGGCAAGGTAGTCCTGACCGATCGCGGCCGCGAGGTTGGCACGGCTATCTGGTACCGTCATCGCCTCGTCCGCACGTTTTTGGTTCAGGAGCTCGGTGTCGAATTTGAGCGAGCCGATTCCGAGGCCTGCATGATGGAGCATGCGCTATCCGAGGACACGATGAACCGCTGGCTCGCCTATCTCGAAAAGCAGGGAATCAGCGTCGAGGAATAGCGGGATATATATGGATACGAGTTATTACAATCGCTTTGGTGCCGAGGAACTTACGCGCCGCTTGTCGAGCGAGACCTTGTTGGCGCAGGGCCCCATGGGCAGTGTTCTGTTGAGTGAGTACGACGCCGCCGATATTCCACCGGCGTTTTGGAATCTGGCAGAGCCGCAGACCGTTTCTCGTATCCATCGCTTGTATGTCGCCGCCGGCGCGCAGGTACTCATTACCAATACCTTTCAGGCATCAAGCTATGCCCTCAAGCACGACCAGATTGCGCCGTCCGTGGCGGAGGTCAATCGCGGGGCCGTCGACGATGCCCGCCAGGCGCACCCTCAGCTGCTGCTGGGCTCGATGGGTCCGATCGGTATTGAGTGGTTTGCCGAGGACTCGGCCGAGTTTCGTGAGATCCGAGGCATTGCGCGCGAACAGGCGCACGCCTTGCTCAATGCTGGTGTTGACGGTCTGCTGATCGAGACGGTGACGTCTATCCGTAATTTGCAGCCCATGCTTGCCGGCGCCCGAGATGCCGCCGACGGCATGCCTGTTCTGGTGAGTTTTGTCGTTGACGATAAGGGCGACCTGTTGGGCGATGGCCTCAACATCGAGGCAGCCGTTTTGTACGCCGAAAAACACGGCGCAAACTCGGTTGGTGTTAATTGCTGTTCGCTTGCGGCCGCGAACGCGGCGGTGCCCAGGATGGTTGCATCGGCGACTACTCCCGTCACGGTGCGTCCCAACGTGGGCGATCCGGTCCAGACTCAGGATGGCCCCGTATGGCACGAGAACCCCGAAGCTTTCGCGCGCGCATGCATCGAATGGAGACATGCCGGTGCCGCAATGGTGGGCAGTTGCTGTGGAACCACGGCAATCACTACGGCAGCGATGGCCGAGGCGCTCGATATATAAAGGGCAAAACCGCTCCATACGGGGCGGTTTTTTTATTGCCTGCATGTCCTCGGCAGCATTTGCCCAAATGGTGAATGCTGGTGCCGGCAGGTTGCCGAGCGTGTATCGCGGGTATACCTCATGCGTACCATGATCCAAACACTGTGAGGTGTCTGCGCGTGTGCGCGATAATTCATTTTGGAACTGACGGTTGGCGCGCTCGCGTCGATGAGGACTTCACTGCCGATAACGTTGCCCGTATCGCCGATGCCGTCGGCGAGTTGTGGCAAAAGACCAATCCGGGCAAAACGGTATATATAGGGTTCGACACTCGGCCCCTGGCGCGCGAGTTCGCTGAGCTTGCGGCGGGTGTGCTAGCAGCGCACGGGCTAGACGCCGTGCTCGCTTCGCGACCTGTTCCGACCCCTGCCCTTACGTGGGCGGCGGCTTATGACGGTGAGGCGTGCGGCGCGCTCATGGTGACGGGGTCCCATCATCCGCAGGGTTATCTGTGCCTTAAGCTGCGCATGGGAGATGGCTCGACGGCCAATCAGGATGTCATCGAAGAGCTCGAAGAGACTATGGCCCCCGAGCCGATGGGGATCGAGGAACGCTATCGCACCGCGGATATTATTCCTGACTATATGCAGGCGGTGGCATCGTTTGTCGATGCCGAGGCCATTCGAGCCGCTCACCTGCGTGTGGTAGTTGACCCCATGGGCGGCGCGGCCCAGGGATATCTTGCCGACCTGCTGCGGGAGCTAGGCGTCGAGGTGCACGAGATTCATGCCGGACAGTCGTCCGATCAAGAGGACATTTGCCCCGACCCTGTTGAGCCGTGGGTGGACGCTTGCGAGCGTGCGGTTGTCGAGGACGGGGCGTGCGCAGGCCTGGTGACCGACGGCGATGCCGACCGTATCGGTGCGGTCGACGAACGCGGTAGATATATTCATCCGCATCAAATCATGGCGCTTGTTTTGGGCGACCTCGTTCAATTCCGCAATTTGGAGGGGCGTGTCGTCGTCAATCTCTCGTGCTCGACGCTAGTGCGTCGCATTGCCGAGGCGCTTGGCTGTCGTGTGGCCGTTAAGCCGGTCGGTTTCAAATATATAGCTGCAGAGATGAAGAAGGGCGGCGTCCTCATGGGAGGCGAGGAGGCCGGCGGTATCGGCATCGCCGCGCATATGCCTGAGCGTGATGGAATCCTTGCTTGTCTGATTCTGTGTGAGCTTATGGCAAAGACGGGCGCGCCTTTGGGCGTTTTGGTCGATCAGCTCGAGGCCAGTTTTGGTAAGACGAGCTATGGGCGTCGCGATTTGCGCCTTGAGGCCGAAGACGCCGAATCGCTGCGAACGCTGCTTCCTGGCATGAATCCTAAATCGATTTGCGGCAAGGCGCCGCAGGCTGTAAGCCATATGGATGGTTTACGTTTGGCATTCGAGGATGACACCTGGCTGCTGATCCGCCCCAGCGGGACCGAACCGGTGGTTCGCGTATACGCCGAGGGGTTCTCGGTGGAGGAGCGCGATGAGTTGCTCGATGCCGGCTGTGCCTTGGCTAAGGGAGCCTATCAGCTTTAGCCATATGACGCTTCACTATAAAGAGGCCCTCGGTGAGCGGTAGAGAACGGCTGGCAAACGTAAGCAGGGTTTTAATATGTGTAGGAAATGTGTACGCCCAGATTCCCGCCC
>NZ_QSFY01000039.1:0-746 GCF_003467965.1 Collinsella sp. AM42-18AC | reverse complement strand
GCAACGGCTCCATGTACTGGTTCAACGGCTCCGGCTCGATGGCGACCGGATGGGTCCTCGACGGCGGCACATGGTACTACGCGACGAGCTCCGGCGCCCTCACCTCCGGCTGGGCCTACGTCGGCGGCGCCTGGTACTGGCTTGACCCCTCGACGCACGCTATGACTACGGGTGTTCAAGAAATCGATGGGGTGAAATACTCTTTTGCTAGTAATGGCGCTTGGTTCGGCTAGCAACTCTTCCTTAATTGCTTTTTTCTAATTACATATTGCTCTTAGCTATCCATTTGTAGACTATGTTTATATAAAAATCGGTAACTACTGGGGGCTGCACATGGCAAGGAAAAAGCAAATAACATTAATCCTAATCATTCTTTCAACTCTACTGCTCGCTGGACCCGGTGTGGTTGATATCGCGAACGCAGAACCCATAAGCTCCTCCATCCCTACTGATTTTGAGCGGCAATCCGTCCCCTCGACTCTTTCTCCTTCCGATTCAATTGATGATGGTCCTGCTCAAGAATCCGTTAAATGGAATCTGGGTTGGAATTCGTTTGACGGCAACTGGTTCTATGTGGATTCAGTCAATCCGGTCTCGTTGCATTCTGGCTGGCTCTATACCAATGGGGCCTGGTATTGGCTCGACCCCTCGACGCATGCCATGGCCATTGGGCTCCATGAGTGCAATGGCTCCGCGTACTGGTTTGACGCCTCCGGCGCGATGTCGACCGGGTGGGTCCTCGACGG
>NZ_QSFY01000038.1:0-1007 GCF_003467965.1 Collinsella sp. AM42-18AC | reverse complement strand
CGCCAGAAGGGCATGCTCATGCAGCGCGGGCCGCCGCGGCCGCGGGAGAGCTCGGCGGAGGGCACGACGAGAAGGTCCAGGCCCTCCTTGTACAGCACGTCGTTGGTGACGGTGTTGCGGGCGTAGACGCAGATCTTGCCGGGCTCGACGCACAGGGTGTTGGAGCCGTCGTTCCACTGCTCGCGGGAGGCCGCGATCGGGTCGCCGCCGCCGCAGGGGATCAGCTTGACCTGGTCGACGCCGGTGGCGTCCTCCAGGACGTGCTCGAGGGTGTCCTCGATCAGGCGGATGTTCACGTCGCCCGGGTTCTTGCCGGCGGTCAGCTCGTAGACGCGCAGGGTGCCCATGATGGCGGGGTGGATCGTGAACTTATCGACGTCGATCTGGGTGAAGACCGTGTCGAGGTGCATGAAGGCGCGCGAGACCGGGATGTCGAAGGCCAGGATGCGCTCGACCTTGGAGTCGGAGTTCCAGAAGATGTTCTGGGCCATGACGTCGATCGCGGCGGCCTGGGTGCGCTGGGAGATGCCGACGGCGAGGGTCTTCTCGTTGATGTTCAGCACGTCGCCGCCCTCGGTGTGGAACTGGCAGTCGCGGCGGAAGTACAGGGAGACGTCCTTGTAGTCGGGGTGGTACTTGAAGACGTACTTGCCGTACAGGGTCTCGCGGTTGCGGGTGACCGAGTACATGCGGTTGAGGTTGACGCCCTCGCCGACGACCGCGAACGGGTCGCGGGTGAAGTAGAGGTTGGGCATCGGGTCGATGATCAGGTCGGACTCGGACTCGGAGTTGACCAGGGAGTCGAGGGTCGTGGACGCCGTGAGGGGCATGTCGATCTCGGCCTTGGTCATGCCGGCCATGGTCTTCTTGACGAACTCGAGGTTGTCCTCGATGGAGTCCAGCTTCTCGCGGACGATCTGCGGCATGTGCTGGCCGCGGATGCCGGCCTCGGCGATGTACTGGTCGGTGAACTCGGCGCGGGCGCCGGGGACCTGGTCGAACACCTC
>NZ_QSFY01000037.1:0-1037 GCF_003467965.1 Collinsella sp. AM42-18AC | reverse complement strand
GCCATGGGCTTCGCCATGCTCGGCCGCCTGGTGCTCACCAAGCAGCTCGTGCCCTTCTACTTCCTGGGCTTCCTGCTGTGCTCCTACGCCAACGTGCCCGTCCTGGGCGTCGCCCTGATCGCCATCATCATCGGCATCGACAAGTTCGACCTGCTCGGCCTGGGCGGAGCCCAGCCCCAGCTCTCCGCGGAAGGGGATGAGGACGATGACTTCTAGTCCCGAGAACAAGATCACGCGCTCCGACCTCGTCAAGAGCGCCGTCAACGTCGGCGCCCTGGGCATGGAGTTCTCCTGGACCTACTACAAGCAGATGAACATCGCCTTCTGCCTGATGGTCGCCAACATGCTCAAGAAGATCTACGCCGGCCGCCCCGACGACTACGCCGAGGCCCTGCACCGCCACTGCGCGTTCTTCAACATCACCGTCCAGTTCGCCCCGTTCGTCGGCGGCATCGCGATGGCCATGGAGGAGAAGGTCGCCCGCGGCGAGATCGAGCCCGAGAGCGTCAACGACGTCAAGGCCGCCCTCATGGGCCCGCTGTCCGGCATCGGCGACTCCATCTTCCTGTCGACGCTGCGCGTGGTCGCCGCCGCGGTGGGCATCAGCCTGTGCCAGGCCGGCAACCCCTTCGGCCCCATCGCCTTCCTGCTCATCTACAACGTCCCCGGCTTCGCGCTGCGCGTCTGGGGCGCCGTCAAGGGCTACGAGCTGGGCGTGGGCTTCCTGGACGAGGCCCAGAGGACCGGCCTCATGCAGAAGATCATGACCTGCGTGGGAATCGTGGGCGTCATGGTCGTGGGCGCCATGTGCAAGGACATGTTCTGGGCCAGCATCCCGGTGGCCATCGGCTCGGGCGACGACGCCCAGACCCTCCAGGACATCCTGGACGGCATCATGCCCGGCATGCTCGGCATGATCGCCTTCTGGCTGTACTACTGGCTGCTGTCCAAGAAGATCAACCCCATGGTGCTGATCGTGGCCACCATGGTCGTGGGCATCGTCGGCGCGTTCTTCGGCGTGCTGGCGTAAGGGCCCG
>NZ_QSFY01000036.1:0-1454 GCF_003467965.1 Collinsella sp. AM42-18AC | reverse complement strand
TGAACTGCCTCCCATTTCTTGGACATCGGGAAATGGGAGGTTTTCCATGAGTATAGACCTCAGGGTGAAGCACGACCTGGAGTCCAGGAGGCGGGCCGTCGAGCTCTTCGACGCCGGCGTCGGCTGCAAGCCGGCGGCCGAGGCCCTGTCCGTCCCCCGCGAGACCGTGAGAGAATGGCAGTGGGTATACCGGGCGTTCGGAAGCGAGGCGCTGCTGTCCATGGGCGGGAAACAATCCAGGTACACATTCGAGCAGAGGGTCGCCGCGGCGTCGGCCGTGGTCGACGGCGGGATGGCGAAGACCGACGCCATGGCCGAGTTCGGGATCAGGTCGAAGTCCCCGCTGGAGCGCTGGTGCAGGCTCTACCGCGAGGGCGGCGCCGAGGCGCTGCGGCCCGGACCGAAGGGCAGGCCGAGGGGGTCGAGGTCGAAACCCCGGGCCCGCACCCGCGAGCAGGAGCTCGAGGAGCGCTGCCGCAGGCTCGAGGCCGAGGTCGCCTACCTAAAAAAATTGCGCGCCCTGGTCGAGCGGGACGGGCTCTGACCAGGGCGGCGGCCGAGGCGGTGAGGGCGCTGAGGGCGGAGGGGCACTCCCTGCGCCACCTGCTGGAGTGCTCGGGGCTCAGGAGGTCGACCTACTACTACGCGCTGGCGCACCCGCGGAGGCCGACCAGGCCCGAGCTGCGCGACGCCGCGGCCGAGATATTCTCGCGCACCGCCAACGGCTGCGGGCACCGGCAGATAGCCATGTGCCTGCGCGCCGAGCTGGGCGCGGTCGTGGCCGACAAGACCGTGCTCAAGATGATGCGCGAGATGGGCATCCGGTGCGGGATACGCCGCCGGGGCTCCCGCCGCCGGTACAGCTCCTACAGGGGGCTCGTGGGGAGTACGTTCGAGAACGTCATCGCGAGGGACTTCGGCGCCGAGGGGCCGTGGCAGAAGCTCGGCACCGACGTCACCGAGTTCAAGGTCGCCGGCGCCAAGGCCTACTGGGCCCCGGTGCTCGACTTCTGCACGAAGGAGATCGTGGCGAGCGACATATCGACCTCGCCGGACCTCGCCCAGCAGCACAGGATGCTCGACCGGCTCCTCGAGGCCCTGCCCGACGGGGCGGCACCGACCATGCACTCGGACATGGGCTGGCAGTACCAGCACGAGTCCTACACCTCCAGGCTGGAGGGGGCGGGCATCACCCAGAGCATGTCGCGCAAGGGGAACTGCATCGACAACGCCGCCACCGAGCAGCTCTTCGGCCACGTGAAGGACGAGTTCTACCGCGGCAGGGAGTGGGGCAGCTTCGAGGACTTCAAGCGCGACCTGGAAGGGTACATAGTCCATTGGAACACGCGGCGCAGGCAGGTAAGATTGAAGGGCCTGACGCCGGAGGAGTTCCGGAGCCGGGCCCTTGCGGCGTAGTCGCTATTTATTCAGTCCAAGTTTCGGGGCGCAGTTCA
>NZ_QSFY01000035.1:0-1468 GCF_003467965.1 Collinsella sp. AM42-18AC | reverse complement strand
CGGATAAAGTCGATAATCAAGGAGCCTAATTAGCTACTTGCTTGGGGTTGTAACAGGGTGCTATAGTATTAGAGTTTTGTCTATCTTAGGGGTATTATCCCCTTTTTGAATTGCACCTTCTGGAGGCCCTGTTCATGGAAGAGATGGAAGTCAATCACGTCGACGACATCCACGAGAAGCTGACCGATATGGTGGGCGATCGCGTCAAGGTGAAGGCCAACATGGGCCGTACCCGCGTCGTCGAGCGCATGGGCACCATCAAGAGCGTCCACCCCGCCGTCTTTATCGTCGAGGTTGACGAGCGTCGCGGCCGCAAGTCGCGTCAGTCCTACCAGTATATCGATGTCCTCACCGGTCAGGTTGAGCTGTTCGACCCCGAGAGCGGCGAGCATATCTTTACCCCGCTCGGCAATCAGCTCGAGGAGCATTAACGGTGACCGATCGGTCCCTGACTCTTTCCGCGCCGGCAAAGATTAACCTCTACCTGGGGGTTCATACCGAGCGCGATGACCGCGGCTACCACAGGGTCGATTCCCTGATGGCAGCCGTCGGTCTTTCCGATACCGTGACGGTCACGCCGGCACAGGCGTTGACCGTCCAGACGGTTCCGGCATCAGATTTTCCCATGCAAAAGAATACGGCGTATCGGGCTGCGGTTGCTATGGCCGAGCATTATGGTCGCGAGGCAAACATCTGCGTGACGATTGAGAAGCGCATTCCATTGTGCGCCGGCTTGGGCGGCCCCTCGACGGATGCGGCCGCGGTCATTGTCGCCTTGGCGGAGCTCTGGGGAATTGATCGCACCGACCCCGCGCTCGACGACATCGCGCGCGGCATTGGTGCTGACGTCCCGTTCTTTTTGCACGCGAGCCCTGCGTTCTACGTAGGTGGGGGAGACGTGCTGGCAACTGAGTACCCCGCGCTGCCCGCAACGCCCGTCGTGTTGGTCAAGCCGCGCGAGGCAAGTGTTTCGACAATTGAAGCCTATCGACGTTTTGACGAGGCCCCGGTGCCTGCGGACAAGCCCGGGGCGATAGCTTCTGCCTTGCGTGCTGGTGATGCCGAGACGGCATATGCGCTCATCCATAACAACTTGGGTGTCATTTCCGCACAGATGGAGCCGCAGATTCAAACGGTCCTCGACTGGCTGCGTAAGCAGGACGGCACCGTTGCTGTAGATGTGTGCGGATCGGGTGCCTGTTCGTTTGCCATTTGCGACACCGCCGCCACGGCCGAAAGGCTTGCCGAGGCTGCCCAGCAAAACGGCTGGTGGTCCTGTGCGACGGAGCTCATTCCCAACACGGTTCGCGTCGAAGGGTTGATTTCCGGTCTCAACCGAACACATTGAGCTGACGGCACGCTCCCGCAGTTAACCGAACGCCCCCGCGGCCCCTCTCGGGCCCCGGGGGCGCCATTTTCCCAGTTGAAGGAATGGTGGAGATGTGTTTCGATGGGTCCGGTGGCCATG
>NZ_QSFY01000034.1:0-1588 GCF_003467965.1 Collinsella sp. AM42-18AC | reverse complement strand
CATTCCGCACTGATATTGTCTGTATTGAAGACGTCGGTGATGCACCCGTATACCATTGACGTCGACACCATCAGATGCGGACCGCGCGGTGACCCCACATTCCGCTGGCGCCCACAGGGCTGCCCTCGTTTCCTGACATGTCCCGCGCGGGCCGCGGCGAGCCGAGACCGCCGCATGACCTAATAGGAGCATGGAGCGATACCGCGGACCCGAACAACCGCATTCTATCGCGCCCCGTCAGTGTGCCGTCTGCCCGGTCCAGGCGAGCACGGAAAGAACGGAGCGAGACATGAGAACCGAATCGACACCCGGCGCCCGCGGGCCGGTCTTCTGCGGGGTCGACACCCACGCCGACTCGCACTGGCTGTGCGTCCTCGACTGGAGGGGCCGCAAGGTCCTGTCCCGCCAGTTCCCCGCCGACGCGGCGGGCTACGAGGCGCTCGCCGGGGCGATCGCGGCGGCCGGGGAGCCGGCCTGCGTCGCGATGGAGGGGACGTCGTCCTACGGGGCGGGCCTCACCAGGCACCTCGCGTCGCTGGGGATGCCCGTGCGCGAGGCGCTCTCCCCGGCGAGGATGCAGAGGAGGCGCCCGGGGCAGGGAAAGTGCGACGAGGCGGACGCGGAGAGGGCCGCCCGCGCGGCGATGTCCGGCTCGAAGCTCGGGACCCCCAAGAGCCAGGACGGGTGGGTCGACGGGGTGCGCTGCATGCTCGCGGCGCGCTCCGGGGCGGTGAAGGCGCGGACCTCGGCGATAAACACCGCGAGGTCGCTGCTCACCACCGCGCCGGAGGGGCTCAGGTCGAGGTTCCGCGGCATGGGAGGGCCGAGGCTGATGGAGGAGCTCCCCTCCGTGCGCGCCGAGGGCGCGCTGGGCGCCGCGCTCGGCGCGCTGGCGGACCTGTGGGAGGCGGCGCGCGACGCGGCGCTCGACATGGAGCGCGCGATCGAGGCGTCCCTGGAGGAGAACTGCCCCGCGCTGCTGGCGATGTACGGGTGCGGGCCCGTGAGCGCGGCCAAGCTCGCGGTCGCGGCCGGGGACAACCCGGGCAGGCTGCGCTCCGAGGCGTCGTTCGCGGCGATATGCGGGGCCTGCCCCATCCCCGCCTCGAGCGGCAAGACCGTGAGGCACAGGCTCAACAGGGGCGGCGACCGGCAGGCGAACAGCGCGCTGCACGAGATCGCGAGGCAGAGGGTCATGCGCGACCCCGAGACCGCCGAGTACGCCGAGAGGGCCAGGGGGCGGGGGAAGAGCGACAGGGAGGTCATGAGGTGCCTCAAGCGCTACGTGGCCAGGGAGGCGTACCGGGCGCTGATGCACCCGCACGAGATCAGGAGGCCCGAGGACGCCTCGGAGCTCGTGGCGGCCAGGCGCGCGGCGAGGGTCAGCCAGGTGAGGGCGGCGTCCATACTGGGCACCAGCGAGAAGTACATCTCGATGCTGGAGAGGGGCCAAAGGGAGCTCAAGCCCATAAGGAGGGCCTACGAGGCATGGGTCGAGGCCGGACTTCCGCTCGATTGGGACAGGCGGGCCTTCGAGGCCGAGCGCAAAATGGATTCTAAAAAACACCTTGCCAAATAGGAGCGTCAG
>NZ_QSFY01000033.1:0-1825 GCF_003467965.1 Collinsella sp. AM42-18AC | reverse complement strand
CGGCGCGTTCTTCGGCGTGCTGGCGTAAGGGCCCGACCTATTATCTGCCCCCAAGGGAAACGGCGACCCGTTGTGGTCGCCGTTTTTTATTACCGAAAGCTAGTTGGAGGTGCTTCGTGATTCGATCTGACAATCCACCCGATAATGGCGTGAGCGGGGCGATGTATCTATTTGGCACGGCGCTCTTGTGGAGTTTTATCGGCATCCTCGTTCGCGCCAATTCGCAGTCAGCTCTTTTGATCGGTGCCGTTACGGCAATATTTATGGCGCTCTTTATCCTGCTCGTTGGCAGGCCCATCCTCCGCGTCAGCCGTCTTATTGTCCTTGTGGCCGTCTGCAACTTCGTGACGGGCACCACGTTTAACTTTGCCAACCAGCTTACGACGGTCGGCAACGCGATCGTCCTGCAGTACACCTCGATGATTTTCGTTATCGTGTATCAATCGCTCGCAACTCGCACGTTGCCCTCGCCTGCGAAGATTGCCTCCGTGGTGGTTGCTTTTACGGGTATGGGACTTTTCTTTTTAGGCGATTTGAGTGCCGAGGGCATGCTCGGCAACCTGCTTGCCGTCATTTCGGGCGCCACCTTTGGGCTGTGTTTCTTTTTGAACTCTCGCCCCGATGCGTCGCCCATGGTGTCCTCGCTCATCTCCTGCGGTATCTCGATGTTGCCGATCGTCTATTTTGCCGGTGCCCTAGACTCCGTGAGACCGTTTGAGTGGGGGCTTATGCTGGTGCACGGCCTTTTTTGCAGTGGCCTTGCGAGCGTGCTGTATGCCAAGGGGATTGCGCGCACTAACGCGTTTGCGGCCAACTTGGTCTGCATGAGCGAGGTCGTGCTCGCTCCCTGCTGGTCGGCGCTCCTCTTTGGCGAGGTCTTTCGCTGGAACGAGTTTTTGGGCGCGGCGATAATCGTTTTGGTGATTGTAGGCAACTTGGCATACGATGCCTTTGGCGATGGCTTTCTGGTGGCGCTTGTCCGCCATCGAAACAAAGGGCGCGCCTGATGGGATACGTCTGCCGTTTACGGTAAAAAACACCCCGCTGAGCGAGTGGTATTAAATAGTAAGAACCTGCATATCTATAATTGGTATCAAATCATTTGTACCTGGCATGGGTGTTCGCAGCACACCAGGTACGCTTCGAGCCGTGTGATCGAACTCCCGGAATTGATATCAACAACGCGCGCGACGGGTGTGACGACGGTTCGATATTCCTTATTGGGAGGAATTATGCTTGTCCAAGCAATCCTCGTCGGCTTAGTCGGAGCGTTTGGATGCCTCGACTACCAGCTCGGCACCCTCTACGCGTTCCGCCCCATCGTCCTGTGCCCGCTCGTGGGCCTGGTGCTGGGGGACCTGCAGACTGGCCTTGCCGTTGGCGCCAGCCTGGAGTTGCTATTCATGGGCTCGATCTCCATCGGCGCCTACGTACCGCCTAACGAAACCGTCGGCGGCGTGCTCGCCTGCGCGTTTGCCATTCAGCTCGGTCAGGGTACCGAGACGGCCATCGCGCTCGCCATGCCCATCGCCGTCCTTTCGCTGACGATCGGCAACATTACCAACGCCCTGTTCGCCGTGTTTGTCGACATGGCAGACAAGTTCGCCCTCAAGGGAAACCTTAAAGGCATCTACGCCGTTCATTGGGGAATGGGACTTTGGGGCTGCCTCGAGTA
This sequence comes from Collinsella sp. AM42-18AC, assembly GCF_003467965.1. NCBI lineage: Bacteria > Bacillati > Actinomycetota > Coriobacteriia > Coriobacteriales > Coriobacteriaceae > Collinsella > Collinsella sp. AM42-18AC. The sequence continues at coordinate 150 of NZ_QSFY01000033.1, read as the reverse complement.
CTTCCTGCTGTGTGGCGGCGCCTTCTATCTGGGTTCCGGTGCCATCCAGGGCCTACTCGACTTTATCCCGTCTTTTGTGATCGATGGTTGCGGCGTGGCCGCCAACATCCTGCCGGCCATGGGCTTCGCCATGCTCGGCCGCCTGGTGCT
>NZ_QSFY01000032.1:0-1884 GCF_003467965.1 Collinsella sp. AM42-18AC | reverse complement strand
GCATGAGCATGCCCTTCTGGCGCGAGGACCTCTAACTAAGGTTTTCAAAGACCCGTACAGGTCTTAATACAAACATCTAGCTGCCATTAGATGTCTCCCAATGGGACGATGCGGATCTTTCGCACCGTCCCATTCATGTTTAATGACGTTAAATTAACAACGGATAAGGTAGCCATGGACATCAAGACAATTGGCGTTGAGGAATGGCTCAACGTTTGGGAGAAGAGTGCTACCTGGGATATCGCTCAGTCGACGATCTCGTCGCTGGCCATGGGTGAGCTTCGCGCACTTGACGAGCAGGACGGTGCTACGTTCTACGAGCGCCTGGATCGCGAGAAGATGAATTACGGTTGGATCGAGGGTTCGCCGGAGTTTAAGGCCGAAGTCGCCAAGCTGTATCGTCGCGAGGTCAATCCCGATCACATTTTGCAGACCAATGGCTGTACGGGTGCTAACCTCAATGCCATCATGGCTGTTGTCGAGCCCGGCGATCACGTGATTGCCGAGTGGCCTACCTATGCGCCGCTCTATGAGATTCCGCGTACGCTCGGTGCCGAGGTCGAGTATTGGGAGCTTCGCGAGGAACTCGGCTGGAAGCCCGATATCGAGGAGCTCAAGCGCTCGGTGCGCCCCAACACCAAGCTCATCTGCATCAATAACGCATCGAATCCCATCGGTACGGTGCTCGATGCCGATACGCTCGGCCAGATTGCCGAGATCGCCCGTTCGGTGGGCGCCTACGTGCTGTGCGACGAGGTGTATCTGCCGCTCGAGAACACCGAGTCCTTTATGTCGATGGCTGACGTGTACGAGAAGGCTATCGTCACCAACTCGGTGTCCAAGACCTATTCGACGCCTGCGGCCCGCGTGGGCTGGGTCGTGGCCGACGAAGAGGTCTCCAACCGCATCCGCACGTATCGTGACTACACCATGATCTGCGGCGGCGTGTTCAACGACGCCCTAGCGACCTACGTGCTCGAGCACAAGGACAAGATTCTCGAGCGCAACCGCAAGATCGTGTTTGGCAACCGCGATATCACGCAGGCTTGGATCGATACGCAGCATCGCGTGTCCTGGACGGCCCCGCAGGGCGTGTCCACCTCGTTTATCCAGCTGGATATTCCCGAGGACGACGAGGAGTTCTGCAAGCGCCTGTTGGCTGAGAGGGGAGTGCTGCTGGTTCCCGGCTGCCGTTTTGAGCTTCCCTGTGGAGCGCGCCTGGGCTACTGCGCGAGCGAAGATGTTCTTCGCGAGGGCCTGAGGCTTTTGGGCGAGGCACTGGCGGAGTTTGATCGCTAGGATTCCGATGATCTTCGAGAGCCTTATCTAAATTGGCCGAAGATAATCGAAAACGGACCCGTTTCCCTAGGGGAAGCGGGTCCGTTTTTCCATACCGAGAAGTCAAGTTGTTACAAATGGGGCCGTAAAGCGAGTCGGTATCCGCTGGGCCTTATACTGAGCTTCCGGTGAACGGTATCAAGCGTCTGGTAAACGGTAATTTGTTTACCAGAAATGAATAGGACAAACTTTTTTCTGAATAAAAATGAAAATGGTTGAGACGTGGTACGAATCGCTAATTCTATTCATAGCTTCATTGGAAATATACAATTTGAGGGTGGTTTAACAAAGTTTAGTTCCATTTGATTTCTGGATTGAAAACGCGTTTGAGCACGTAAATACACTTTATTAAATCAAAGTGTACCATGCGTGAAGTATATGTGTATGCCGTTCACCCCCCATAAAAAACCGTTCGGGGGCAAGGTGGAAGTATGGGCTAATTTTGGATATAAATATGTCGTCAGCAATAACGCCTCACACGGAGGGGCGCTAACGAATCGGCCCTGACAAGGGCCCGAAAGAAAGGTAGGAGGCCATGACGAAAGG
>NZ_QSFY01000031.1:0-2035 GCF_003467965.1 Collinsella sp. AM42-18AC | reverse complement strand
GGGGAGGCCTCGCGGCCTCCCCCTTTTTTGCGTTAAAGGCGGCATTCACTAAGCAATTAAATCACTTCAATCATCCACCGGTGAATATAAACGTTCACCGTTCTGTGGTCGGTTCTTTGTTCTCAATGGACTAATATTTGCTTTAGCGCACTGCTGCGCTTGTCCTGTTTTACACGGGTCGTTTTATTGATTGTGACGGAAGGACTCATATGGCAGATGTTCATGAGCTGCTTGATACTTGGATTGCCAATGTCAAGGACGAGGAGCTCCTCGCTGAGCTTAACACGATGAAGGAGCAGGGTGATGAGGACGCCATCACCGACGCTTTCTTCCAGGATCTCGCCTTCGGTACTGCCGGCCTTCGCGGCACTATCGGTGCGGGCACTAACCGTATGAATATCTATACGGTCGGTCGTGCGACCCAGGGATTCGCTGACTACCTCAATGCGACCTTCGAGCATCCGACGGTCGCCATCGCTCGCGATAGCCGCAATAAAGGTGAGCTGTTCGTTAAGACGACGGCTGCCATTCTTGCAGCAAACGGCGTGACTGCCCTCGTGTATCCCAAGATTTCTCCTGTGCCGACGCTCTCCTGGGCCGTCCGCGACCTTAAGTGCTCCGGTGGCATTTGCATGACCGCTAGCCATAACCCGGCGCCGTATAATGGCTATAAGGCCTATGGCCCCGACGGCTGCCAGATCACCAGCGAGGCTGCCGATGCAATTTCTAGGGCTATCGCCGAGACCGATACGTTTACCGGCGTGAAGTCCATGGACTTCGATGAGGCTCTTGAGCAGGGTCTGGTCAAATGGATCGATGACTCGTGCCTCGAGCGTTATTACGACGCCGTTCTCGCCCGCGGCGTGACTAACCTTTCTGCCGAGGAGATCGCTGGCGCTCCGCTTAAGCTCGTCTACACTCCGCTCAACGGCACTGGCCTCATTCCCGTCACGACGGTGCTCGAGCGCGCTGGCATCACCGATGTCGCGGTTGTTCCCGAGCAGAAGGAGCCTAACGGCGATTTCCCGACCTGCCCGTATCCTAACCCCGAGATCCGTCAGGCCATGCAGAAGGGCATCGATCTCTGCGAGCAGGTTCACCCTGATTTGCTGCTTGCAACCGATCCCGACGCCGACCGTGTTGGCGTTGCCGTTAAGAATGGCGATGACTATCTGCTGCTGACCGGCAATGAGATGGGCGTTCTGCTGCTCGACTATATCTGCAAGACCCGTGCTGCCCGCGGTGAGGACCTCACTAAGAAGGTCGCCGTTACTACTATCGTTTCTTCCGCCATGGTTGACGCTCTGGCCGACGAGTACGGTTTTGAGCTTCGCCGCTGCCTGACGGGCTTCAAGTACATCGGCGACATCATTACTTCTCTTTCCGATGCTGGCGAGGTCGATCGCTTTATCTTCGGTTTTGAGGAGAGCTACGGCTATCTGGCCGGTGACCACGTGCGCGACAAGGATGCCGTGAGCACTTCGCTTCTGATTTGCCAGATGGCGCAGTATTATAAGCTCCAGGGAAAGAACCTTGCCGATGCGATGCACGAGCTTTACGAGAAGTATGGCTACTATCATAACAAGACGATTTCGCTGAGCTATCCGGGCGCTGAGGGTGCGGCGAAGATGGCCGGCATCATGGCTGGTCTGCGTGAGAACCCGCCCGCGGAGCTCGCCGGTTCCAAGATTGAGGCTGTCGTGGATTACAACACCTGCGTGAACGGCCTGCCGAAGGCTAACGTCATTGAGTTCGATCTTGAGGGCGGCAACAAGGGTATTGTTCGTCCTTCCGGCACCGAGCCCAAGATTAAGCTGTACATCTTCGCTAAGGGCACGGATGCCGCCGAGGCTGATGCAGCACTTGACGCGATTGAGGAGTCCGGTCGCAAGCTGTTGGCCTAAGGCTTTGAAAGCCTATTTCTATAGTTAGACGGAGGAGGGGATCTCGGAAACGAGGTCCCCTCTTTATTACTGGCAAACACAGCTGAGAATCCCAAGATGTGTAGGAAATGTGTACGCCCAGATTCCCGCCC
>NZ_QSFY01000030.1:0-2379 GCF_003467965.1 Collinsella sp. AM42-18AC | reverse complement strand
CATTGTTAGCGCCGGAATAATTTAGCCAAATATAGTCGGCCGAGATTGACCAATCCCGGCCGACCCATTTTAGCCAACACGCCCGCATCTATGACTTTCCTATCGCATTCCTACATCCCCTCGGGCTGGATCCCCCTCACCTTCACCGCCTGGGGGACGGCCTCCACCGAGTAGGTGTCAAGCTCCCTGCCGCGGTAGCTCGGGCCCCGCATCACGAACACCGACGCCTTGTCGAACAGCCTGTCGAGGGCGCAGAGGAGCGTGTCGTCGCCCGTGAAGAACTCATCCCACCCGCTCCGGGCGATGTTGCTCGTGAGGACCATCGCGTTCGGCCCCTCCTTCTCGTAGCGCCTGTCGACGACATCGAAGAACAGGTCGGTGCACGGCCTGTCGTAGACGCATCTCCCCACCTCGTCAACGATGAGGCACGACGGCTTGACGAGCGAGGAGACGACCCGCGAGGTGTTTCCCCGCTGGACGGCCTTCTGGAACCTGTCCCTGAGCTCGGTCGCCTTTATGTAGTAGGTCTTGAGCCCCCGCATGCAGCACTCGCGCCCGTAGGCCTGCGCGAGGTGCGTCTTCCCTATGCCGCCGGGCCCGACGAAGGCGACGTTGCGGTGCGCGTAGAGGTCGGCCAGCGACGGGAGCTTGCCCAGCGCGGCCGCGTCCCGGCCCTGGATCCTGGAGAAGTCGAAGCCCTCGAAGGTCTTGGGCTCGCGCCTGGGCAGCCTGCTCAGCCTCAGCAGCGTCTCGATGGAGGCGAGCCTCCTCTTCTCCGCAAGGTAGGAGAAGGTGGCTGCCACGGCGGCCATCTCCCCGTCGCCGAGGTCGAGGTCCGAGGCGAGGGTCGCGAGCTCCTCCGCCCCGACGGCGATCCCGAGCCTCGACGCGGCGTCGCTCGCGAGCTCGTAGGGGCTCGCCCCCGCGCCCGCCATCATTCGGCCCTCCCGAAGTCGAACCTCTCGAAACCGGGTTTCGTCCTGGGCGGGGCGATTTGCTCGACCACGGTCCCCACCGGCTGGGTCGGCAGCTCCTCGGGCTGCGCCGGCGATGTCTCCCACTGCCCCTCGCACCAGCTGTCGGCGCCGGTGCCGACGGCGTGGGCGACGAGCTCGCGGGAGAGGTCGTCGCTGTATATGTGCACCACGCGCCCCTCCCGGTTCACCCTGCACTCGCGGCGGACGTACCAGTAGGGCACGCCGTAGCGGTGCCCCTCGAAGCTCACGAAGCCGTCGAAGGAGATCTTCCGGCGCGGGCACAGGTACCGCTCGACCTCGGCCGTGACCTCGAGCGGCCTGGTGTTCGCCGAGCACGCCGCCTCGTGCTCGCGCATCGGGACGCATGCCGCCGCGCGCCGCCAGCGGCCTCCCTGCTCGGCGCACCAGAGGGCGGCCTCCCGGTTGAGGGCGTCAAGGTCGGTAAAGGACCTTCCCGCGAGGAAGTTCCCCTTCACGAAGCGGACGAGCCTCTCCACCTTGCCCTTCGTATAGGGGTGGCGCGGCCTGCACAACCTGGTGCGGAAGCCGACGACGCCCATGAACTCGGCGTAGTCGGCCTGCCAGACGGGCCGGCCGTCGGCATCGCGGCGGACGACCACGCTCTTCATGTTGTCGGTGAGCACGGTCGCGGGCACGCCCAGCGCCGAGAACGCGTGCAGCATCCCGATGAGGAGGTTCTCCTGGCGCGCGTTCGGGAAGAACTCGACGTGGGCGCCCCCGCAATGGTGGCAGACCATGGCGAAGCAGGCGATCCGCGCCCGCTCCCCGCCAGGGCGCTCGACCGCGACGAAGCCCCAGTCCATCTGGTAGGCCTCTCCGGGCGCCGTCCTGAAGCGCTGGCCGCGGCAGCCCTGCGGGGCCGCCTGCCGCCTCTTCGCGGGCACGAGGTCCCGGTGCGCGGCGATATAGGTCTTCACCGTGGTGAGGCCGCCGGCGTAGCCCTGGCCGAGCAGCCGCTCGAATATCACCTGCGAGTTGGTGACGCCCTTCCGCAGGAGGTCGTCCACCAGGCCGGTGTGGCCGGCGAGCACGCCCGGCGCGGCCCTCCTCCCGCTGTTCCCGTGGGGCAGGGCCCTGAACCCGTGTGCCCTGACCGTCCTCGCGCGGGAGCGGGTGAGCCCCGTCCTCCTGCAGAACTCCGCGAGGTTGCATGCCTGCGGGTCGAACCCGTCGCCCTCCTCCGCGGCCATCTCCCGGAGCGCCGCGTCTATAATCTCCTGTAGGTCATCGTGTCTCTCGTTCACCTCAATGGTCCTCCTAACGCCGGCGTGTTGGCACCACCAGCGTAGTGGCGGCGGGGAGGCACGGTGGCCATTATTCGGTGACCGGGATTGGTCAAAATAGTTTGACTATTAGCGGCTAAAATCGCCCGGCGCTAACA
>NZ_QSFY01000003.1:176282-178253 GCF_003467965.1 Collinsella sp. AM42-18AC | reverse complement strand
CGGCGCGTTCTTCGGCGTGCTGGCGTAAGGGCCCGGCTGCATAGATTTTCGTTGCAACCTGGAAAGGGGATGGAGCAGGCCTATGCCCTCCATCCCCTATTTGTATAGAAGGAGTTCGTATGTTCGCGAAGGATCGCGAAGCAATGCGCCTGACGCCGGCGGAGGTCAGGCTGATTCTTATTGAGTCCCTGCAGTGGTGCGCCAACAACGCGGTCTACTTTTTGGGGCTTATCGGTGCGGCCACGTATGATCTGGCCGGCACGGCCTTTTTGGTTGCCGCCATTACGCTCGTGCGCAATCTTATGACGTCGGCGGGCAATATGGTGTCGGGTTCGGTCATCGATCGCTTTGGACCGCGCCGGACGTCATTTGTGACGTGCGTGATTACGGCTGTGCTATCGCTTGGCGTGGGGTTGGCGCCGCTGTCTGTCCCCGGGCTTGTGTTTGCCGCGTGCGTCTTGGGGCTTGCGGGCGGCTTTATCAACACCTGCACGCATGCGTTTCCGGGATACCTGGAGTCGACCACCGAGGGCCGTACCCGCGTGAACGGTCTCATGGTGTTCTACAGCAATATCGCCTATACCGCTGGCCCGCTGCTCGGCGGTGCCATCGTGAGCTGTTTTGCCACGCAATCGGTCTATCTGCTCATGGCGGGCATGATGGGCGTGGCGGCCGTGCTCTCCTTGGGCTGTCACGAGTGCGTTGTTCCCGCAAAAGGGGAAAAGCCGAAGGGCGGTATTCTGGGCGGCATGGCCGAGGGTGCGCGACTTACGTTTCGCGACCACGACCTGCGCCTCATCTTTATCTCGGGCTTTTTGGGATTCTTTGCGTTTGGCGCGTTTGATTCGCTTGAGTCGTTGTTCTACCGTGATGTGCTCAACGTGGATATCGTCTGGCTGGGCTGGCTGTCCTCGGTCGTGGGCCTCACTTCCTCGGTGGGCGCGTTCATCCTGACCAAGCTTTCTGCTCGCCATGTCAACCTACGATTGCTGCTCGGCGCGCTCATGGCCGTGGGCATTGGGTCCATGGTGTACGTGGGCACCGATATGCTGGGGGTCGCGATTGTCGGTCAGGCGATTAACGGTCTGGCCTGGGGGTTCCTGGAGCCGCTGCAGATGATCTTGATTCAGGAGCGCGCCGACATCAAATACCTGGGTCGCATTACCGGCTTTGTGCGCTTTGGCCTGATGAGCGCCGGCGTGGTGCCGCTGCTGGCGGCTCCGTTTTTGGCGGAGGCTTTGGGCGTCCAGACGGTACTGTTTGGAGCATCGACCATTATTGCGCTGGTAGGAACGCTGTTCTTTGTCACACAAGGGAGACGCCGGGGGCGTTAGCTATACATCAAAGTCTAATTTAATACCACTCACCAGAGAATTTCGACCGTTCACCGAGGATTGGAACAGATTGAAAAGTGGTATTAAAAACACGTTGGGTGTATGTCTATAATTGGTATCGAAAAGAAACGCGATATATAGATTCGCGTGCAGGACAGAAAGGAAAAGCCATGAAGGAAACCGAGAAGATCGAGATCATGCACTTTAGCCAGGAGGGCTACGTCGAGGACGGCAAGAACGTCTACGAGGCCGGCAAGAAGATGACCGCGCTCGCCGACAAGGTCGCCGACGAGGGCTACGACGCCGTGTTCCTGATGGGCGTCGGCGGCACCTGGGACGAGCTCATGCAGCTCGAGTACCTCATGAACAAGTTCGGCGACCGCGACCTCGAGGTCTACCTGATCCACGCCGCCGAGTGGAACGCCATGGGCCACAAGCGCATGACCGAGAAGTCCGTCGTGCTCACCGCCTCCGAGTCCGGCACCACCCCCGAGGTCCTCGAGGCCGTCAAGAAGATGAAGGGCATGGGTGTGCGCGTCTACGCCATGACCAAGCCCGAGGGCCTCATCGGCCAGGCTGTCGGCGCCGAGAATTGCGTCAAGATGGCTTCCGATCATGGTAACGGTGGCTGCGAGAT